>CAZVNH010000019.1:0-16222 GCA_964628575.1 uncultured Thermoplasmatales archaeon
ATATTTAATCTTAAGGAATATTATGAATCACCACATCTTTATAGATCTATTTTTCAAAAATATATACGACGTTTATCAATTCTTATGAACTGCATTTATTGGGATGAACGTTATCCACGATTAATAACAAAAGAATTCCTTGAGGAAAATTATACAGGTCAGATGAAATTACAAGTTGTTGGTGATATAAGTGTAGATATTAATGGAGCTATTGAATTTACTGAAAAAATTACAACGCCAGATAATCCTGTTTTTATATATAATCCTATTAGAGATGATATTATTGAAGGATTCAAAGGAAGTGGAGTTTTAGTAATGGCAGTGGATAATCTTCCCTGTGAACTTCCATTAGAGTCATCAAAGTCTTTTAGTGAATCATTATTTGGATTCATTCCAGATATTGTAAAAACAGATTTTTCTGTTTCTTTTGAAAAATTAGATTTACCACCTGAAATAAAAAAAGCAGTTATTTTACATAATGGCAATCTAACACCAGATTATCAGTATATCAACAAATTTTTATAGATATCTTTGATTCCGCTCCATTGATATTTAAAATAAATTTGGTTGGATAATATATGGTGAATAACGTTCTTGTTCTAGGTGCCGGTATGGTCTCAAGACCTCTTATTAGATATCTTTTGGAAAAACCAGATATAAAAGTTACAATGGCTAGTAGAACGGTTAGTAAAGCTGAAAAAATAATAAATAATCATCCAAATGGAAAACCTATTGCCCTTAATGTTAAAGACGATTCTCAATTAGAAAAACTTGTTTCAGAGTCAGATTTAACAGTTAGTCTACTTCCTTATAGCTATCATGTTAAAGTAGCAAAACAATGTATTAAACATAAAAAAAATATGGTAACAACTTCATACGTCAGTCAGGAGATGAAAGATCTTGATAATAATGCAAAAAATGCAGGAGTCCTAATATTAAATGAATCTGGCCTTGATCCTGGTATTGACCATATGTCTGCAATGAGAGTTATTCATGATATTGAAGAAAAAGGAGGAAAAGTTATAAGCTTTAAATCTTCAACAGGTGCTCTTCCATCTCATGAAGCAAATACCAATCCTTTTGGTTATAAATTTTCATGGTCACCTCGAGGTGTTTTACTTGCATCAAGAAATTCAGCTAAATGGCTTGAAAATGGTAAAATAATTGATGTTCCTGGGGAAAGATTATTTGAGAATTATTATCTACAAGACGTTCCAGGTGTTGGTACTTTTGAAAATTATCCAAATAGAAATTCTATCCCTTATAAAGATATCTATGGATTGAAAGATTCAAATACAGTATATCGTGGAACATTTCGAATGACTGGCTGGTGTGAAACACTAAGAAATATTGCTGCTATAGGTTGGTTAAATGATAAAAAATTAAAAAATTTTTCGGGAAAATCATTTGGTGATTTAACTCGTTTTTTAATAAAAGCTAAAAAAGACGATGATCTAAAAAAGGCAACCGCTAAATATCTTAAAATAAAAGATTATTCTGCAATTATTAAAAGATTGGATTGGCTTGGTCTTTTTGATAATGAAGAATTACCTATAGATAGAGATAATCCATTGGATTATTTAAATTATTTAACACTTAAAAAAATGTCTCTAGAAAATAATGAGCGTGATATGATAGTCATGCATCA
The DNA here is from genome assembly GCA_964628575.1 of uncultured Thermoplasmatales archaeon. GTDB lineage: Archaea > Thermoplasmatota > E2 > DHVEG-1 > DHVEG-1 > CAZVNH01. Next base: position 1,649 of record CAZVNH010000019.1, read on the forward strand.
CGAGTTTATTGCAGAATATTCAGATAAAAAAGAGTATATTACATCAACATTAGTAAATTATGGTATACCAAATGAAGACACTGCTGTTGCAAGAACAGTTGCATTGCCAGCTGCAATTGCTGTGGAAATGATACTTAATAAAGATATTAAACATACAGGCGTACATATTCCAGTTCTTCCTGATATTTACAATCCAATATTAGATAAGTTAGAAGATATGAATATTAGCTTTAATGAAAAATTAATAGACATCTAACTTTTTTTTCATATAATAAATTTTGGTGTTAATTGTCAAACAATCTTTTTATACTATTTTTACAAGAATTAACTAATAAATAATGGTGAGCTATATGAAAATTATAACAAAAAAATCAATAGTATTTGCTGTTTCGTTTTTTCTGTTGATGGTTACTTTTAATCATGTATTTGGAGTAATTGATTCTGCAAGTGCATATGAAATTGATATTGATCCATCAAGTCCAGTGGTTGGTGAAGAAATTACAGTAACATTAGTTGAGGATAGTGAAACTAATTATGTTGAATGGTATTGGGATTGGGAAAATGATCAAAATCCAGATCCAGATCAAGATGGTTTTATTGCAACTCATATATATAATGAGCCTGGAATTTACAAATGTAAAACAACAAGATTCTTTGATACAGGGTCTTATACAGAATCTTTTTCAATAGTTGTTATGCCTGAAATTTCAAAAGATATTTTGCAACAGGATTATTCTGAAGTTATTGTTAGTATGAAGCAAGATGCAATGATATGTGCTAATGAAAATTTTAAAGGAGAGCATGTTGAAACGTTAAAAAATACTATTGAAACTCAATTAAGTCTTGATCTTGATTTTTCTGTTTTTTATGATACAGATGATATAAAGATATCCAACATCCTTGATGAATTGTTTGATATAGATAGTTCAAATAAGGAATTATTAAATGATCAACTTCTTAATGCTTTTGATAAATGTCAGTATTGTGATATTGATAATGTTATCAAGCCTACTTTTAAAAATATTTTAGCAAAAGGAGTAGATTATAGCAGTACTATCTATGATGAAGATTATATCAGAGATATAGCCAATCAAGTTGTAGATGCAATAATGGCTGATAATTCACTTTCAGTAATCGTTGATTACATCTCAAGTAAGATTAATATGCCTTCAGTTGATTTTATTGTAGCTGTTGTATTTGTAGCAATTCTTGGTGGAATTATAACAGAACTACCCGTTATTCATACTCTTGTTGGTTTATTGGCAGCAGCTGTAGTTGCTCTTGGTGTAGTAGTATTGTTAACAGAAACTGGTGTAAATAGTTATATTGGTAACTGGATAACAAATGTTATTTTAAAGGGAACTGGGATTAGTATATCTGAAGATGCTGGTTTGGCGATAGTAGCAGCGGTTATATTTTCAGTTGTTTTTGCAGGTTTTTTTTCGTTATATAGTATTTCTCATGTTTTATCATTTACAACAGGAATGATTGAAGCAATGGTTGCATGTATTGGTACTGTATATGCAATATCTCCTCTTATTCAAGAGGAAGGAAAATTAGTAATAAACGAAATTGATCCAGATCCAGAAGAAGGATCTGACTGGATTGAATTGTATAATACATTTGATACATGGGTTTCTCTTGATAATTGTAATCTTTCAATTAATAATGGACTTAAATATAGAATACCAGAAATAGATAATTACCATAGAGATGCAATAACAATTGGACCAGATGAATATCTAATAATAAGATTTAATGATAGTTATGAGGAAATAACTGTTGAGGAATTGTCAAGCTCACCACCATATAAAAGCGTTCTTGTGATACCTGAAGATATCGGTCCAACTGATAAAGTTACTTTATATAAAGTCAATTCTAACAAGATTTTAGATGAAGTTCAACTTGAAGGAGTTACAACATTAACTACTTCATATAGCGCTTGCCCTAATGGTGGAGACTCATTTAAAGCAACAGAGCCCTCTCCAGGTGAGAAAAATATTTGTGGAAATGGGGGTCCAGTACCTGTTCCATTTATTGGTCACCCTCTATTAAATTTATTTTTTAAGTGGTTTTTTTATAGGCATCCAAATGCTTTTCCATTATTTAGAGAAATATTTGGATTCTAATTTTTTTATTTTTTTTAAAGAAATCATTTGGTATTTACCAAACATTTACCAACCATATATAAACCTGTAGAAACATAATACTTAATAGAGAAAAAAATAGTGATACAATGAGAAATGAAAAAAGGGTAATTACTAAATTAATATTCACAAAAGTCATAATAATTATAAGTTTCGTTTATGCAATAAATATTCAACCTGTTACTATAATTTAATAACGCTATGAGAGGGGTTGTATTCCATCTGTTCTCCCTCTTCTACCATAAAGCCCCTCTCTCCTCCACTTTGTATCCTACCGATATAATTTTATAAACATTAAAGATACCGGTCTATCAACAAACCAATGATTATAGGAGGTTTTTTAAAAGATGACAATGGAACCAAAAAACGTTCATAAAACAATATCTAAACATATGCTTGCAGATGGTATGGAAATAGTATTAGATTTAAAAAAAAGTCATGGTTGTCAAATATATGATTCAAAATCTGATAGATATTTACTTGATTGTTTCTCGTTTTTTGCATCAGCCCCAGTTGGAACAAATCATCCTAAACTTTCGAATCCTGAATTTATAAAAAAGATTGGAGAAGTAGCTGTAAATAAACCAACAAATTCAGATATTTATACAGTTGAGATGGCTGAATTTATTGATAGTTTTTCAAAATATGCTGTTCCAGATATTTTTGAACATCTTTTTTTTGTAAGCGGTGGAGCCCTTGCAGTTGAAAATGGAATAAAAACCGCTTTTGACTGGAAAATAAGAAAAAATCTTTTAAATAATATTGGTGAGTTTGGTAGACAAGTAATTCATTTTAAAGAAGCTTTCCATGGGCGAACAGGCTATACTCTATCTATGACTAACACTTATAATCTAAATAAGATTAAATATTTTACAAAATTTGAATGGCCACGAATAACAAATCCAAAAATTTCTTTCCCATTGAATAACGAAAATTTAACAAAGGTTAAAGAACTTGAAAAAAAGGCCATATCTGAAATTGAAATGGCATTTGAAAAAAATCCAAATGACATTGCAGCATTAATAATTGAGCCAATTCAAGGAGAGGGTGGAGATAACCATTTTAGAAAAGAATTTTTTCAAAATCTAAGGAAAATATGCGATAAGCATGATATTATGTTTATTATTGATGAAATTCAATCTGGAGTTGGTTTAACTGGAAAGATGTGGGCATATGAGCATTTTGATTTTAAACCTGATATACTTTGTTTTGGTAAAAAAACACAGGTATGCGGGATAATGGTGGGAAAAAAAGTAGATGAAATTGAAGAAAATGTTTTTAATGTTTCAAGTAGACTTAATTCAACTTGGGGTGGAAACCTTATTGATATGGTTCGCTGTCAAAGATATCTCGAAGTGATTCATGAAGAAAAATTAATAAAAAATTCTGAGAGGCAAGGAATTCGGTTATTAAATGGTTTAGAAGATATTGCTAATAATAATTCAGATATTATGTTAAATGTTAGAGGCAGAGGTTTAATGTGTGCTTTTGATCTTCCATCTCCAGAGAAGAGAGATGAGTTAATTAAAAAACTACTTTCAAATGGATTAATTATTATTGGATGTGGAAAATCAACAATTAGATTTCGGCCACCTCTAATAATATCTTCAGAAGAAATAGATAATGCTTTATCAATTATTGATAATACATTAAATAATTTATAGTCAGATTACATTTTTTTCTTTAAGTATTATCAACCTATAATTTTTTCGAGGTCTTTTGTAAAGAAACATTTATAAAGTATCAAATTAATATTTTTTTATTAAAATAAAATTAAGATATATAGAGGTAATATTAATGAAATATGTAAAAAGTATATGTATGATAGTTTTAACTGCACTATTATTTACATCTGCAGTTTCTATAGGCCAAGCTAGAACAAGATTATTATCACCAGTAGATAATGAAATACATGAAACTGGTGTTATGAGATGTATCAAACATAATGATAAAGAATTTTTCATTATTGAGGTTGAAGGTGTAGATCACTTTATTAGACCTATTAAAGGTTATTATCCAATAAATCTTGATAAATTTGATGAGGAATTTAAGCAAGATGGATTAGAAGTAGAGTTTACTGGAAGGTTACATATTATAAGTTTTATCAGTCGCGATGGAATAAGTGTATTTTTGCAACATGGAGTTTTACCAATATATCTTCATACCATTACAAAAGTCGTTAATGAACCAAAATTAACATTCGATATAAAGATTGAAGATGAATTTTTAATAAAAGATTCAATTCCTGTGCAAGCCATATTAAAAAATATTGGAGAAGAATCTGTAAAAGTAAGTGAAATGAATCTGAAAGTTCAAACACTAGATTTCTTGATTAATACACCTGATGGTGAGATTCTTCATTATATTGGAGATGTTGAGAGAAGAATGCCTGATGTTGTTGAACTAACGTCTAATGAAGAACTCACTTACGAAGTAGAAGATATAACTGTTGAAAGTATATTTGGACCAGAAAAAGGAATTGGCTATGAATTTATAAATGGCGATTATAGTATAAAAGGAGTTTACGTCTCAGGTGAACATAGCGATGTTGAGCAAATCGATATTGTAATAGATGAATTCACCTCTAAAGAATATAATTTTAAAATTACAAAAAATGAACCTGATCCAGAAACATTTGAATTAATATTATCAACAGATCCCTTGTTTGAAATTCCAAATACAGTTTTTAAATTAAATCCTGAACCTATCGATATAAATACTCCAACAGATGGAAAAATACATGCGATTTATGAAGCTGAAACTACTGTAGAAATTATAGTTACAGAAAGTTATGAAGACTATTTATTTGACTATTGGTCTGGCAATGAAAAAGAATCTTCAGAAAATCCGTTAAAAGCTATAGTATTAATAGATGCTGATAAAACTCTAACAGCTCACTTCTTAAAACAGGAAGAACCTGAAAATATTCCACCAGCGGCAAAATTCTATTTTGAACCAGAAGACCCAATGATTTACCAAGCAATTACATTTATTTCAAAATCGTTTGATGAAGATGGAGAAATAGTATCTATTCAGTGGGATTTTGGAGATGGAGTTTCATCAGATGATAAAGATATTGTGTTACATTCATATGAAAACGAAGGTACCTATTCTGTCTGTTTGAAGGTGATTGATGATAAAGGTGCAAGTGATACTTATTGTCAAGATATAAAAGTAAATGGATTTGATCCTGAGGAAAACGGGACTATCCATGGACATGTACTAACCTTTGAATATGTAGATATTGATGTCTTTGGAAATTCAAGAACAGTGCCAAAACCAATTCCAGTTGAAGATGCCTTAGTAGTAGCAATATCAATAGATACAGAGATTGATAATGAGAGATATGAAACAAAAACAGATTCTGATGGTTATTTCAAAATAAAAGATGTAAAACCTGGTTTATATGAAATATCAGCAGAGAAATATGGATATGACTGTAAACCACAAATTTTAAAAGTATCTCCTGGAGAAGAATCAGAACCAATTAAAATTTTGATGAAACCCAACTTATTATAATCAAAATATTTTTTCCCTTTTTTTTAAATTTTTTCTTTTATTCTAAAAATAATTTCATCAATTTTGATTCTAGATTGTTTTGTAGTATCGCGATCTCTAATAGTCACAGATCGATCATTTAATGTATCATGATCAACTGTTATACATAGAGGTGTTCCTATTTCATCCATTCGTGCATAACGACGTCCAATAGTTCCACCATCATCATAATAGGTTTGAATCTCTGCATTTCTAAGATTATTGTCTATCTCTTTTGCAATCTTTACAAGTCTTTTATCATTTATTAAAGGAAAAACACCAACTTTAAATGGCGCAATAACTGTATTTAATTTTAAATATTTATAATCTTCATCTTTCTTTTTTGTCTCTATATAATTATGTTCAAGTATCATATAGATAATCCTGTCTATTCCAAAAGAGGGTTCAATAACATGAGGAACATATTTTTCCCCTGTAATCTTTTCCTTTGTTTTGGTTATTTTATAACAATCATTTGGTATATCAATAGTTTTTCCATCTATATTTACACTTATCATTTTTTCATCTTTTACATCCATTGTTTCCAAAAGAATTTTAATCTTACCAGCTTTGTCTTTAAAGAGTGGTCCAAGTTTTCCCATATTTGGAATAATTTTTATCATCTCGACAATCTTAGGCTCATCAAATTTTCTTAGTGCAAACATATCAGTTTTTGATGATTCAATATGCGAGTTTAAATCATAGGCTGATCTGTCAGCAATTCCGACACACTCAACCCAACCAAAACGTTCACTAAAAAGTTCTACATCCCAACACTCTTTTGCATAATGAGCAAGTTCATCAGATCCATGTTTTCTAAATCTAAACTTCTTTGAATCTACACCTGCTAATAGTAAAAATTCTTGGGTTAGATACATATAATATGCTAAAGCTTGGTTGTTTATTACCTCTTTTTCAACTGCATCTTTTAAAGATATTTCCATCTTTTTTTCATTATCAAATAAAGATATTTTTTTATCTTTTACATTTTCGAATTCAGGATGGGTTTTGTTATTAGGATCAAAAAATACCTCTGCCTCGGCCATGGAAAACTCTCGCATCCTTATCATGCCCTGACGTGGAGAGACCTCATTTCTATATCCTTTACCAATTTGAACAACTCCAAATGGAAGTTTTTCTCTTGAAAATCGATAGAGCAGATGAAAATTAGTAAAAATTCCTTGTGCTGTTTCAGGTCTTAAAAAAGCATCTCTTGTTTTTCCAATACCTATCTCAGTTGAAAACATTAAATTAACAGGATGACCATCTTTTAAAATTGTCTTACAATTTGGACATTTCACTAAACTATCTTTTAATGCCTCTTCAGGTGATAAACCATTCTTTATTATATCTTCAACCTTAAAAGATTGTTTACAATTTTTACAATCAACTGTGAGATCTGTAAACTCATCTACATGACCTGAAGCTTTAAGAACTTCAAATAGTGTTATTGTTGGTGTGTTTATTTCAATGCATTTATCCTTAAGAATAAAATATTTTCTCCAAAGATTTTCTAAATTATTCTTTATTTGAGAACCAAGAGGTCCATAATCATAAAAACCTGCTACTCCTCCATATATTTCATAAGATGAATAAATAAAACCTCTTCTTTTTGCAAGCATCATTATTTTATCATAAATATCCTGAGGCATGTAAATTTATACTCCTGTTTTCATGGTTTGAAAATAAGAATAAAATATTAGAATTTAAAACCAAAGGGCCATAAGATCAATATCTGTAACCATTCCAATTAGTCTATCTTCTGAGTCTACAACTGGTATATGACTTATATTATTTTTAATCATTTTTTCTGCCACTTCGTTAACTGGAGTTTTCTTAAACGCTTTAATAACATTAGTTATCATTACTTCTTTTACAGGAACAGATGGTAATGAAACTTCAGAAGTTGAATAATGGAGCCTTACGGTATCTCTTATTCCTTCCCATGTCCATGCGTCTTCATCTCCACCCATACCCATATCTGTAGCTGAAACGCTTCCACGGATATGACTCAATTTGAATAAGTCTCCATCAGATACAATTCCACAAATTTTTCTTTCATCATTTAAAATTGGAAGAGCATTTTCATGAGTAACATTTATTATCTCCATTACTAAATTAATGGGTGTTTCATGGTATATTGGTACAACAAGATTAGTAAAATAATGTTCAATTACTTGATCGCTGTTTTCTGGAATATGCTTTAATAAATCTGTAGGACTTATTATTCCAATAAGATGTTTCCTATTATTTATTACAGGTAGACCATGGATTCTATATTTATATAAAAGTTTAGCTGCTTCTATGATATCTTCATCTCTTTCTACAAAATGAAGGTCATCGCTCATTATCAAAGCAAGTTGATCCTCATCAGGATTTCTAAAAATATCAGTTCTTGTTACAACACCAACCACTTGCTTTGTATCTTTTTTAAGAATAGGCATACCTGATACATTATTTTTAGCAAGTGTTCTTAGAGCATCTTTAACAGTTCCAGGTACATATCCGACAATTAATTCTTCAGACATAACTTCTTCTACTTTCACATTAACCCCTCTTAATTTGAGATATATATCGGCATCATATTTTTTTTATCTAAAATAATAAAATCAGCCATAGAGTTGAGACCAAGAATGTCACATTTTAGATTTAAAGCTTTCCTAGTTAAATAAGTAGAATTATAAAGTAATTCTTCTTTTGAAAAAACATTAGTTTTTCTTAATATATATTTGATTTCTTCAATTATGTTTGGTGAATTTAACATTGCATTATCAGTTCCAAAAATCACATCGATATTGTTTTTCTTTAGTATTTCATATTTTGGTTTGAAACCATAAAAATAATTTGAACGAGGACATAAAACAATAGGTATATTATTTTCCTTAACTCGCATAATATCTGATTCCGTAGCTTTTAACATATGTACAACAAAATCAGGTTTTAAATCAAGTATTAAATCAATATCTTCTCTTATTCTTTCACTTGCATGAAATGCAAACAATTTTTTTTCCTTTTTTACATGTTTTGATATTTTTTGAAGATCAGTAAAATCCCAATCTGAGATCGCACTAAGACCTATTCCATCAGAGTTTTTTAAAAGAATATCTATTTCATTTTTATGATAAATCAAGCTATCTGGTCTTGATAAGATAACCGAGGAGATTTTCCAAAGACTTAAAGCTGTTTTTAATTGACAAATACCTATTATTCCATCCTCTCTAAAATCACAAAAGATATTAGTACCAGATTTGATCATTTCGCTTATAGAATTTTCCATACCCGTGATTAACTCTTTTTCTGAAGTCTTCCTTAACATTTTATGTTTTAGTCCATCAGGTGGTGCAACAAGTTTTTTAATGTCTTTTGGAAGTTTTACTTTTTTATTTTTTATAAATGAATCTCCAATATGTGTATGAGCATTTACAAGACTTGGAATTATCCATCCTCTTGCTATGGGTTTTTTTGGGCATATTCCTTTTCCAATATCAAATATTTTTTCTTTATTAAAACCAATATATCCTTTTTGAAAACCATTTTTAGTTAAAATTTCTCCACTAACATATTTCATTGTAAAATGAAAACAAAGAGGGGTTTTTAAAAATTTCACCCTACTTCATAGTTTTTACCCAATCATATACTGGTTGGACAAGCTTTTTAATACGTTCTTTTTCTTCATTATTTGGAGATGGTTTCCAATTATCAGCTGGTTCAAAATGAAAATCTGTAACTACACCAATACGTTCTTCCTTTGGTTTGAAAACAACTTTAAGAGGCATACCAAATTCGACATTCCAGGGGTCAATTCCATGTAACTCATTTGCGATAGCAACCTTACTGTTGCCTATAACTGCGTATACAAGTATTATTGGTAATCTTTTTAATGAAGATCTACCACTCCATCCTGCAATAGTCCAAGTATGAACCTTAGCAGTTAATGGCATTTCTATCCATTCGGTATGTTCAAGATTGCAATCTAGATTCCAGCAATGAGTTCTTATTGGGACAAATGTATCACCGCATTTTGGACATCTTGTACCCATAATCTTTCCATCTAATAAACCCTTAAAAAATTGGCTATTCCAGCCATGTCTAATAGTATATAATTGATCATAATGTAAAAATTGATTCATTGCCTTACCATCATCAGATACTTCATGACCAATGAATGCAAGACCTGTTTCGTTTACATTGTTTGGTCTGTATATTTTTTTAGTTGTAAAGTTTGGTTCTTCTGCATATTTTTTCTTTTTCTTAATCACTGTTTCACCACTCATTATTTCCCCCTCCTCATAATAAAGTTCGAAATACTTGTTCCTGTTCCTGCATGACTATTCACTATTCCGCATTCTGCATCTGTTACTTCTGTTTTTTTACTCAGATGTTTTTTTGGAATAAGACCAGCTAATTGATAAAAACACTCAATAGCACTCATGATACCAGTAGCCCCAACAGGATGACCATATCCCATAAGTCCTCCACCCGGATTCATAGGTATCTCACCGTGCATATGTGTTTGTCCATCTCTTAAAAACTGGGCAATATTTTTTTCATCAGCAAGATCAAGTGCTTTATAAATCTGTGCTTCAGATGTTGAAAATGCATCATGTATTTCACCAAAATCGATTTCTTTAAGTGGATTATTTATTCCTGCCATTTTATATGCTTGCTCTGCTGAGTTTCTACATGCTCCAAACTCTGTCATTTCAGGATAATTTGGGCCATAACGCTCAGTCCAACCTGGAAAATTCAATCTATCTCCAGCTCTAATTGTACAGCTGCTAAGACCAATTCCGTCTAAAGTACAATAATTATCTGGATTTACTTTTTTTGCATATTCTTCACTGCAAACAAGTAAAAATGATACTCCTCTAGTCATAAGGCAGCAATCATATTTTTTTATTGGATATGATATAAGTCTAGAATTCATTACGTCGTCTACTGTTAAATATTTATGTTCATTTCTATACCACTGAGCCTTTGGATTATCCATTGCATGATTTCTATTTTTTGCACCAATACTAGCGACATCTTCCTCTTTTACATTATTATCCTTCATCCATTTATTTGCCATAGCAGCATAATATATAGGATAAATTCCGCCGACTAGTAATTCATATCTAATATCAGAGGCTAGCGCAATAAATTCACTTCCTTGTGATTGGGAAACAGAGTCCATGGTTTCCCATCCACATATTCCTACAACGTCATGATGACCTGACATAACTGCGAGAGCTGCTGAATATAATGCAGAGCCTCCAGTATTTCCACCATTTTCAACTCTATAATGCGGAATTCCTACTAGTCCAAGATGATCGTGAATAATCCATTCAGAACATAATTGATGTCCAAAGTGGACACTAAAATGCGAATATATCATTAAATCAAGGTCTCTTAGAATAAATTCTGGTATATCCTGTTGAGTTTCTCTTATACATTCTGCTGCTCCTCCTTCTATACTTTCAAAACCTGTTGGTCCATAATCAAATGGAGTTGTTGCTCCACCTACAATACATACTTTTCTTGCCATGCCTAATACCTCTTCGACATGAGACGAAAAATGCTTACTTTTATCCCCCGCCTCTGTAAAGTAAGTAATAGATAATCTATTGAAAAATGTTATCGTTTATCGACGTTTATTTAAAATTCAACCAGCTTTCTTTATCTCTTCTATTGCTTGCAGATTTTCGACTGAAGATACATCATTGATTTCCTTCCCGAGATACGTTGCTTTAATTATTCTTCTAACGATTTTTGCAGATCTGGTTTTTGGTAAATCTCCAACAAATTTTATATCACGAGGTTTAAGAGTTTTACCCATTATTTTAACGACTTGTTCTTTTAGTTCATTTCTTAAATTCTCATTTGGATTATAACCTGGTTTTAAAACAACAAAACTAACAATATCTTCTCCTTTTATTTCATCTGGAACTCCAATAGTTGCTGCTTCTGAAACAGCTGGATGTTCAATAAGAGCTGCTTCTATTTCGGCAGGACCTGTGCGCCTACCAGCAATTTTAATAGTATCATCACTACGTCCATGAAGAGACCAAAAACCATCATTATCAATTTTTGCCCAATCACCATGATACCAAACATTTGGCCATTTGGACCAATAAGTATCTATGTATCTCTCTGGTTCATTCCAGAAACCTCTTGTCATAGATGGAGCTGGTTTTTTTGCAACAAGGTGTCCCATTTTACCACGAATAGGCTTTCCTTCATCATCAAAAACATCAATATCCATACCTAATCCAGGACCTCTAAGTGTACAGGGTTTTAACTCTGTTATTGGAAGAGGAGATAAGAAACAACCAACTATTTCTGTTCCACCAGATATATTGATAATTGGGATTTTTTTTCCACCGATTTTTTCAAAAAACCAGTTCCAGGAATCAGTATCCCATGGTTCACCTGTTGAACCTAAAAACTTCAATGGGCTTAGATCGTGTTTATTTGGCCATTCTTCTCCATATGTCATTAATAGTCTGATTGCTGTTGGTGAAATTCCTAGATGCGTTATCTTTTGTTTTTCTATTAGTTCCCATAGTCTATCTGGTTGTGGCCAGTTAGGCGCTCCTTCGTATATGACAAATGATCCAGCAAAAGTTTGAACTCCAATAATCATCCATGGTCCCATCATCCAACCAATATCTGTAAGCCAGAAAAATATAGAATTTTCTTTTACATCAAAATAATAACCTAACTCTTTTGCTATTTGAACAAGAGCCCCACCATGTGTATGAACTGTGCCTTTTGGTTTTCCAGTTGTCCCTGAAGAAAATATTATCATTGCATAGTCTTCAGAATCCATTATTTCTGTTTCACATTTATCAGATTGATTTACAGTTATTTCATTCCACCAAATATCCTTTTCACTCCATGATATTTCATTTCCAAGTCTTCTATATACAATAACATGCTCTAATGAAGGAACATTTGTTATTGCTTTATCTGCTTCATTTTTAATATTATACTGTTTTCCTCTTCTTATAGAACCATCAGCCGTGAGTAAAACTTTTGCTCCAGCAATATCAAGCCTTGAACCAAGAGCATGTCCTCCAAAACCAGAAAAAATTGGTATACTTATTGCTCCAATTTTCATTACTGCTAAAAAACCAATTACTATCTCTGGTACCATTGGCATGTATATTCCAACTCTATCACCTTTTTGTACGTTTAAACTTTTTAATGCATTTGCGAATTTGTTTACTTCTTTGTAAAGCTCTTCATAAGTTAATTTCCTCGAGTCTCCTTTTTCATTTTCCCAAATAATTGCAATATTATTTTTTTTCTTTGATTTTGCATGTCTATCTAGTACATTATGAACTATGTTTATTTTTCCATCAATAAACCATTTTGTCCATTGAACACCTTTGGAATCATCGTATATTTTTGTATAAGGTTTGTAAAATTCAATGTTTAAATCTTTTACTACTGCTTCCCAGAACCATTTAATATCATCTGTTGATCTCTTTATTAAATCATTATAATTTTTAATATTATGTTGTTTCATGAAGCGTGTGATATTTGCATTTTTAATATACTCTTGAGTCGGTTTCCAGACCACATCATCCATTTTTTTCTCTCCTAATCAAAAAAATCCTGTCTCCAATAATATTCTGTATGAATATTAATTTTCCTTATTATTTCTTTTTTAGAAAATATAAAATAGGATTGATTTATAAGGATTTTCAACCTTTATGGGGGTTGTGAAAAAATGATAAAGGATTATGAAGAAGGAGATATAAAAATTTCAATTGACATTGATAAATGCATCGGATCTGGTGAATGTGTTACAGCTTGTCCTGTTGAAATTTTTGAAATAGCTAATAATAAAGCTGTTTGTAAAAATGTTGGTGAATGTATAGAATGTTGTGCTTGTGTAAATGCTTGTCCACAGAGTGCAATTGAGCATAGTTCCTGTTAAATTTTATTTTCTATTTATTTTAATACGAAAAGTTTATATACCATATTTGTATCTAGTGTCAAATTGTAATGATTACAAATTAGTACACATTACAAAGGTGAGTACTTGGATAGATATCTGGAACTACTGAAAACAAACGATCTTAAAGTTACACCACAAAGACTTATCATACTTCAATACTTAGAAAAACATATGAATCATCCAACAGCAGATCAAATATTTACAGCGCTAAAAAAGAAATCACCTTCACTTTCAAAAACAACAGTTTACAATTCATTAGAAATATTACAAAAACATGGAATAATACAAACACTTACAATTTGTGGTCTTGAACATAGATATGATTTCAAAAATAGTATGCATCATCATTTCCTATGTAAAAAGTGTGGAATAATAATAGACATTGACATTGAATGTCCTAATCTAAATAGAATGACAAAACTTGGACATCATATTGATGAGGTACATGGATATTTTAAAGGAACATGTAAAAAATGTCTAAAAAAGGAAATTAAAAAATGAATAAAAATGCATTATATAAGATATCATATGGATTATACATTGTTTGTTCAAAAAAAGATAATAAATTTAATGGACAAATAGCAAACTCGGTATTTCAAGTAACAGCAGAACCTCCAACAATTGCAGTTAGTATAAATAAACAAAATCTCACACATGAATACATTCAATATAGTAAGGTTTTCACATTATCCGTTCTCTGTGAAAAAACACCAATAAAGTATATTGGAACATTTGGCTACAAAAGTGGAAGAGATATTGATAAATTCAAAGATGTTAAATATAGAATAGGAAAAACAGGAGTACCAATTATCTTAGATCATTCAATAGCATATATTGAAGCTGAATTAATCAATCAAATAAATATTGGAACACATACTATATTTGTTGGTAAAATAATTGATACTGATATTCTAACAAATGATAGATGCATGACGTATGAAT
>CAZVNH010000020.1:0-15223 GCA_964628575.1 uncultured Thermoplasmatales archaeon
TGCTGGTGAGTTGGTTTCTGATGATCAGTCTGGTACTTCTTTTGATCCTGGTACTATGAACTATGATACACATTATTATTGGAAAATAGTAGCGAAGGATAGTCATGGTGAGACTACTTCGGGTCCTGTTTGGGAGTTTGTTACTGAGCCTGAGCCTAATAATCCTCCTTATACTCCAAGTAATCCTGATCCTTTTCATCAGGAGACAGATGTGGATATAGATGCTGATCTATCTTGGACAGGTGGTGATCCTGATCCTGGTGATTCGGTGGTTTATGATGTTTTTTTTGGTGTTGATCCTTCGCCTGATGCTGGTGAGTTGGTTTCTGATGATCAGGTTGGTACTTTTTTTGATCCTGGTATTTTGGGTTATGGTACTTGTTATTATTGGATGATTGTTGCGAAGGATAGTCATGGTGAGACTACTTCGGGTCCTGTTTGGGAGTTTGTTACTGAGCCTGAGCCTAATAATCCTCCTTATACTCCAAGTAATCCTGATCCTTTTCATCAGGAGACAGATGTGGATATAGATGCTGATCTATCTTGGACAGGTGGTGATCCTGATCCTGGTGATTCGGTGGTTTATGATGTTTTTTTTGGTGTTGATCCTTCGCCTGATGCTGGTGAGTTGGTTTCTGATGATCAGGTTGGTACTTTTTTTGATCCTGGTATTTTGGGTTATGGTACTTGTTATTATTGGATGATTGTTGCGAAGGATAGTCATGGTGAGACTGTTTCGGGTCCTGTTTGGGAGTTTGTTACTGAGTTGTTTTATAAGCCTGATTTGGTTGTTACTGATGTTTGGGATGTGGATGGTGTTGTTTTTTATCAGGTTCAGAATGTTGGTGATGAAATCGCAGTACACGGTTATCATTCTACTTTATTTGTTGATAATAATGATGTATGTGCAGATTATATCCCTATTGATCTAGATGAAGGTGATCGTTATACTGGAAATTTCTCTAATTATTTTTGGTCTTGCTCTGAAAATGATGACACCATTGAGGTGTATACTGATTACTATGATATTATCCTTGAAAAAAATGAAAGCAATAACCTACGAGAAGAAACCTGGAAATGTGATAGTATTCCTCCAATAATTATTAATGGCCCGATTGTTCTATCAGTTACTCAAGATTCTGCAGAGATTTTTTGGGAGACTAATGAAGATAGTAATAGCATAGTTAGATTTGACAATAAAACAGGTATATATAATTATCAGCAGAGTGATGAGCAAATGGTAAAAAACCATTATATAAACCTTACAAATCTGTATCCAGCAACAACCTATCATTATGTGGTTGAGTCAACTGATGAATGTTATAATGTTGTTACAAGTATGGAAGCATATTTTCAGACAGAATCTGAGCCTGATGATGAAAATCCTGAGATAAATTATTATTATGTTTCAGAATCTGATCTCCCATTAGAATTTACAGCTGAAGCAACTGATAACATAGGAATAGATAGAGTAGATTTCTATATAGATGGAGAACATTTTGGAACAGATTATTCAGAACCTTTCCAAGCAGTCTTTAATCCAGCATTCTTTGATATGTCAAGAGCAGCATATTATATTAATCATATTATGTTGGCATCTGCTTATGATTTCAGAGATAATATTCAAATTAACACAATGGCTTATTTACCAGGTGGGTTTTTTTGTCAGGGTCCAAATATATTACAAATACTTCAACCATTTGATGGATTAACTCTTGCTGCGGATCTGGAAACAGAGGTATTACCTGAAGGAACAATTATTAGAATCCAGGCAAATGCTAGTTTAACAGAATGGAGTGAGGAGATATGTGGCTATATCTATGATGAACCTATCTATCAGATTGTAGGTGATCCTGTTGCAAGGATGGAATTCTGGGTAAACAATATGCTTGTATATAGTTCAACAGAACCAGAGCTATATCATATATGTGATTGGGATGCTAGTGGCCTACCAATAGGAAATTACACTATTAAGGCAGTGGCTTATTCAGAAGATGGCTGTTTTAGTATAGATCGTCATAGTTTATATGTTGTACCTGATATACCGCCACAGATCTTCTATACTAAATGGGTTATTGATCATGGTAATTATTTTACAGTTGAAATCACTCTTGATAATCAACTTGAGGAAGATATCTATTTGCATGATTTAGTTGAAAGTGTGGTAGGCTTTCAACCTATTCCAAATTTTGCGACACATTATACTGCAAAAACTCTCCCTCAGACTGATGGTAGTTCAATTATCGACTTTGATTTTGATGAGCCTTTTATACTACAAAGATACTATTCAGTTAGTCTGTCGTATGATATCGTTCCAATTATGAGTTATCCAGGTCCAGATGTCTATCAGATAGGTACAGACGGAACCTATCTATTTTATACTAATGAAACAGGGGTGGATAACCATGTTAATGTAACAATCTATGAAGATTATGATAGTACTGTTTGTGAACATTTTGCTGAAAGAGTTGATGAAGCATTTGAATCATCAGATTATTTAATAGTTACTGACCCAAACAATCTTTACGGCCGAGATCCCTATGAGGATGTAGCTGATCTTCTTAATACAACTGCTGAGTTTGCTATGCTTAAAAATGGTGTTCTTGGCTATTTCACTTCTATTTCGTCTATTAGCTCTAGCTATGATCCAAATGATAATATTGCTGTTGGGAATGTTTATGGTGGAAGTAAAGATGAGATTGTCTTCGCAGAAGATGAAAATGATTTGATAAAAGTATATTATTCTAGGTCACTTGGAAAAACAATTGAGCATCCAGGGCTCCGCAGTGAAGATGCTATAGCAATAGGTGATGCATTATTTGATAATTCATCTGGAGCAAGTCATCCTTTGTTAGATATATTAATTGGAGATGGACATGGAACTGATATAGGTGAGGTTACAGTATATCAATACAATAAATTTGATAAAAGATTTGAAGAGAGATTTAGATTTTTTACAGATTATGAAGCCGGTGATGGTTTTGCTTTAGGTAACAGGGGTTTTGGTTATGATAATCTTTTCATAGCCAAGGGTGATACTGGTGATGTAGAGGTATATGACACTGGAACTAGTCATAGTATAGATACTATTTTGACAGTTTATGAAACAGGTGATCAATTCTTAATGGGAAATATCATAGGTGATGATAAAGACGAGATTATCATAGGTCATATGGATGATCAACATATCTATATATACGAGAGTGATGGTACTGGACTTATTATGTTTTTCAGACCTACTTGGTTTTCTAGTGATGCAGAGATAACTATAGGTGATATATATGACGATGGTCATGTTGAGTTGATTGGTTTGGATAAAACTACAAATACTATTTGCTTTCATTATTATAATTCTTTAAGCGGTGACATGGAATATGTAGATGAATTTTCTTCTTTAATTTTGTCAGATGATTCCCTTGTTGCATGTAACATTATAGGTGGTAATGAAGATGAGATTATAATCTTGCATGGTGCTGAAGGTCTAAATTATCCTGAGGGAACTATTGATATTATCCCATATACAGGTGGTAGTGAACCAGGTAATATGTATGACTTAGATGATTTAATCGATGATGATGGTGATTGGGCTATAAAAATGTGTTCTGATTGGTCAAGTGAGGGTTATCTTCTCATAGTAGGTGAGGTAGAGGTGATACCATCTTTCTCAACTCGGAAATGGGTTGGTAGTGACCTAAAATTGGTTAGAACAACAGATTACCTTTATAGCGATACCGATGGAGAACTCTATATACCAGAGCTTAGTGTTGGAAGGATAATAGGATATGATTCTGCTCATTTAAAAATTCCTATAAAGAATAGTTTGGAAGTGTTGAAGGGTACTTTAGGATATAGCTTTGACAGAAACAGAGCTCTTGTTGCAATAGGAATGGATGATGATTGGAATATTATGAGTCGTAGATATGAAAATTCAGGAGAGGAAATAGTTGATAGAATTGATGATGAATTTCCACATGTAATATTTAGAAAAAGGCGTGATTATGATAGTGATACAGAGATGCTTTCACAATTTAAGGATAACTGTGTTGATACTGATCTAATTGTATTTCGAAACCATGGTAGTGATTATGGATGGTATCATGTTATTAATACTGATAATTTTTATCCTATTGACTTTGGAACAAGTAGACCAATTGCGGTTTCACTTGCGTGTAACTCTGGAAGATATCAAGGTTTTAGAGGTATAGCTGAATATTTCATTGAAGCAGGTTGCCCAGTTTATATTAGTTCTACTGAGGTTTCCGGAACAGAGGAAAATAATTATGCTGGTAGGGTTATCTTTGAGCATTGGATTGACACTTCATTATCTATGGGAAAAGCATTTAGAGATGCAGAAGCTCATATAGCAGGAACTGGTGAGGATCAAAATGAACACTGGGTATTTGAATACCAGTTTTATGGTGACCCAAAATATGGTGCAGAACCTCCTATGATTAAAACAGAAGGTGGATCAACTGAAAATAATAGAGATATTATAGATTCTATTAATATTACAATTCCAGATTATCAAGTTAATACAAGCGATGAGATTGATTATGTAACTGTCCAAGGAGGTCATATACTTTTCCATGAAGGACAACCATTAGTGCCATACTACACATATGACATCGATTACTCCGCGGGTTACATGATAAATAATGTTATTTGTACAAATCGAGATGGACTTATAGAGGATACAGGTTTGAATATATCTGATTATATCTTTAATAATGATTCCTATGAAAATGTTACTAATGAAGGTGAAGGACCTGATTGGTATCCTGAAAAAACATTTGATTGGAATATTATTGAGCACCCTGATGATACATCTACTCTTATTTTAAAAATATACCCGTTTTTCTATAATAAAAATACTACATATGTACGATTTTATAAGAATTATTCATTTGATATTGATTATAGTTTTTCTGAAATCGAAATCTTTTCATTGCAGACAGATAAAATGGTTTATAATCAAGGTGATAATGTGACTGTTGATATCGTCTTATATAGTGAATCTGATAATCCTACAGATGTTATTATTGAAACATTAGTAAAAAGTGAAGGATCAGAAGATATAGTTGTAGGTATGCCACTTAATTTACTGAGAAATGTCACAAGTTTTGCTTCAAAAACATATCAATTTAATAGTATAGGTTTTGAACAGGGCAATTATCTTTTAGAAACAAAAATAAAAGATATCAATGGATCTCTTCTTGATACCAAAACAGAATTGTTTGTCTTAGGTGTTTCCTCTGGTTATATCTCCTCATTTGATGTAGAGCCACAATATTTTGATATTGGTGATGAGGTTTGTATTAATATGACATTTAATAACACTGGTTTATTGAATATCAGCGGAACTGCAGTAGTTACAATTGTTGAATCATATGGTAATTATACAAAAGAATTTAGACATAATATTACTGATTTGATTCCATCTCATTCAATAGTTGTTAATGATATATGGGATACTACTGGAATTTTAGAAGGGGAATATCAGGTTTCCTGTTATGTAGAATATGATAGTAAATGCACTGATATATCTTATATGATTTTAAACACAGAAGAACCAATTATAACTAATAAAAAACCATTAGTCTATGATGAAGAACCTTTGAATATTTCAACAAATGTAAGTCGTCCACCTGTAGAGCTTAGCACAAAAGTTGATGATCCAGATAATGATGATATGGATATTTATATACGATTGAGAAAATATAATGGAGACTGGGAAACCCTTATTTTCTTTGATCATGTCAATGATGGTATGTATAAATATAATCCGCCAAATAATAATGATTGGATCTGGGGTAATACAGAATACACATGGAGTATAAATGTAACAGATGGAAAGAGTTGGACAAATAAAACTTTTACATATACAACAGACGGTAGTAGATATGATGTAAACAATAATAATGTAGTTAATTTCCAGGATGCAGGACTATGCTGGGTTCATAGGGATACTGTTGCACCCTATGATGATCTTTATGATGTTAATCAGAATGGTGTTATTAATTTCCAGGATGCAGGCCTTTGTTGGGTGAATAGAAACTAAAAATATTTACAAGCAATATAAATCAATTTTATAAATCAGGAAATCTGTTGAATAAACCTTTAAGATACAAATGTTTAATCGATATTATCAAATTGAAAGATATTTAGAAAAGGATTACTATATAATGTTTCTAATATTTCAGAAGCTTGGTAAAAATTATTGGATATTCTTAGGGTTATTAAAAAATATATTATTCGAAGTTAAATAATCTAAAAAAAATTGGAAGTGATATAAGTCGTTCAAACAAAAGAGGCTTATGTTCTGTTTCTATCGGTTGACTTACTATTTTATTATTAAACTCATGAATACCAGAATAATCTATTGGGTAACGGTATGCACTAAAAACCGATTTTACCATATTAACATCAATAGGATATGAATTTGTATATTCCCAAACAATTTCCTTTTCATCAGTTACTTCAAAGATATGACCAGAATTTGTACTACAAATAAGCGTGTTTCCATTTGGAAGTCTTCTAGCACTTGAGCCTAACCTTGAAAAAAAATCTGTTTGATTTTCAGCTGTATAGCTCCATATTGCTTCTTTTGGACCAAATGCAGAGTTAGGTTCTAAGAAATAGTTTCCATTGTTGTCTACAGGGGGAACAATTTCCTCTACAGAGGAATAAATATCTTCAGGGCGTTCCCAACCATTGTTAAAGACTGTAATGTGACCTTCACCAGGACATCCAGATTCAACCCAACTTGCACTATGCTGGTTAAAAAATTTCTGGTCCTCGGTATCACCAGCGTGATATACCTGTGGATTCCCCCATCTATAGAGAATATCTCCTCCTTTTTTATATCTGCCACCACTATGACTTGCTGCCTCAACAGTATTTGTTGAATGATCGATTATCCAAATCTCATTTAGATTGCGCACGCTTAATAAGATCTGATTGAATTTTTCATTGTAATCAATTGAATTTATATGGTTCCAATCTGGGTAGTAATCTCCATAATTTATATTGACTAAACCTGGGTTATCTGCAATAATTCCATAATTATTTTTTGTTGGATCAAAATTTTGTATTAGGTGATCCCAAACGTGCCACTCCCATACAATTTCACCACCCTCGGGTATGATTGGTTTAACTTCAATAATATGATCTGCCCATATACCATCTTTTGGTATTAAACTAGGATTACCACCAGCTTCAAGAGTTTCTTCATATGATTTATGTTCCCAAGCAATCATTAATATGTTACCATTTGGTAAAGGTTCAATATCGTGATGTAGACAATTCTGTTCGTCTGCATATTTAAAAAACCAAAGACGTGATCCATCCCAATCCATCATTTCGACACAACCTGTGTCTCCGCCTCCTATAATAATATTATATTTGTTTATATAACCTGTACGGAGAAGATTACCATTTTCTAAGAGATATAGACCTAAACCTTGAATATAATTACTTTTCCATTGATGAAGGATTGTACCTGTGTTATTAATCAAAAATGTATCTTTTGAATATTCTGGACTAAAAAGTGTATAACCCTCAAAAGATCGTCCTGTACTGGTTATACTTATTTTCAATCCATCTGATTTTTCTATTTGTACTTTTAAAGCATTTATGTTAATTACAGAAGAAATCAATATGAAACCTATAATTAATATTGTTAAAATTAATCTTTTCATTATTATCAACTTATTTTTATAATTATTTATATTTTTCTATATTTACATTGGAAAAAATGTTTTTTTATTAATTGTTATTACGTAGAATTATAAGTTTTAATTTAATTTAAATTATAAAAAATCATATATTGCTTTTTTATTATAATCAAACAGATAATTTTTCATTATAGCATATTTACTGAAATATCTTAATAAGGCTGTAAAACCTGTATGGAACTATTATTATCCATGTATTATAAGACACTTGTGTACAATAGTGAGGCTAATAAGAAGTAAAGTAGAGACAAATAATTGGAATATTTGGGATGTAAAGGAATGAATAGGTCATAAGAAAGTAACAACCACAGAAGGTTACGTAAGATATGCAAAGCAATATTATCGCAATGCATCTTACGATTGGATTAAAGCCATCTTGAAATTTCACAAAAAGACACACGGCCTGGAACAAGAAAATGGCTTAATTTTAAAAATCCCAAAAATAACCTCAGTTTCGAATGGAGCCAACAGGAGTAAAATGGTATGCTCCCGCCGGGATTTGAACCCGGGTCTAAGCCTCGAGAGGGCTTGATGATTGGCCGGACTACACTACGGGAGCAAAAAAAGTTTATCCACCAGATGAAACTTGAATTATTGTTAATTTTTGCCCATTTTTTACAATAGAATCAATTGGAATTGGATTATTTTTTTCCATTACTATTACAGTATCTGGTTTTAATTGAATTATTTTTAATAAATCGTTAATTGTTGATTTATTTTCCAAATTGATGTTTTTAGTTTCTTTATTTCTTGATAAAGTTACAGTTACGTTCACCTGAATCGATACCAGTATAAAAAAGGGTATAGAATAATCTAACCCTATATTTTTATGTTCTTCATGCTTATAAGATATCTCTAACTTAATTTCTTTTAAATAATGATAACTTTTTAATTTTTTATTATCAATCTTATATTATTTATGATAATTCATTAATATCATGGCACTATTAATTTAACAATATCCATTTTTTTATTAGTATTAAGAAGTCTATGCATCTCTTTTATCCTTTCTGCATTGCCTTGTAATACAAATATTTCTAAACATTTTTCTTTTTCAAAATGGCTATGTATCTGTGTTTTTGTAATATCTTTAAAATCATGTTTTATCTCTGAAACTGCATTTTCTGAATCATGATGATGAATTACAATAAGTATAGAATTTATTTCACCAAATATTTTTTCAATATCTTTACTTTCTGAGATTAAGAGTCGAACTCCTGCTCTTATAACTTCTGATCTACCTGAGTATCCCTGATTACTTTGTATTTTCTCAATATCTTTGAGTATATTATCATTTAATGAGATACTTATTATAGACATAAAAATCAATAATTAATAACATATTTATATACTTGACCATAAAAGTTAATAATAAATTATATAAATGTTAATAATATTTGGAATGCAAATTGAGGAATAATATGGAAAAAAACCAAAAATTCATGATTATTGGTGTTGTGGCTGTAATGTTAATCGGTTTGTTGTTATTTACAAATTTTGACAGTGAATTAAATGATAAAATTGGTGTATTAGTAACTATTGTTCCACAAGCTGAAATGGTAGAATTTATTGGAGGAGAATATGTTGATGTTACTATTATGGTTCCTGCAGGAGAAAGTCCTCATTCTTTTGAACCAACTCCTAAGCAGATGAAGAAGGTAGCTCAAGCAACAGCATATTTTAAGGTGGGATCAGGTGTTGAATTTGAAGTTGTTCATATGGATACAATTCTTGAACAAAATTCAAATCTAAAAGTATTTGACTGCTCAGAGAACATTACTGTTGTTTCTTTTGATAATCATTATGGAAAAGAGGCTTATAATGAAGAAGAGGGTGAAGATCATGATCATGGAGGAACTGATCCCCATATATGGACTTCACCAGTAAATTTCAAAAAAATGGCTGAAGTTGTATATAACGGTTTAATCGAAATTGATCCTATTCATCAAGATGAATATTACTCAAATTATCAATCATATATCTCAATACTTGATAATTTACATACAAATGTTAATGATCTATTACAGCCTTATGTAGGTAAATCTTTTATGGTGTATCATCCAGCATGGGGTTATTTTGGTGATACATATAATCTAAAAATGATTGCAATTGAAGATGAAGGCAAACAGCCAGGACCCGCAGGTATCGATGCAATAATATCCCAAGCAAAAGATGAAAATATTACAGTTATTTTTGTTGCTCCACAGTTTGATATATCAAGTGCAGAAACCATTGCATCTGAAATTGGAGGAAATGTTGTTTTTGCAAATCCTCTTATGACAAACTATAAAGAAACAATTTCAAAGCTTGCAGAAGATATGGTTTCTGGGTTTGAAAATAGTTAAATCTAAATTATTATTTATATTTATAAACTATTTGAAGTTAAAGAGATATGAGGTGCATATTTTTCAATGAAAAAAAATAATGCAATTGAATTAAAAAATATCTCTGCAGGATATGATAATGATATTGTAATTGAAAATATAAACTGTAATATTTATGATGGAGATTTCTTTGGAATAATTGGTCCTAATGGTGGAGGTAAATCTACTCTTTTAAAAATAATACTTGGTTTGTTAAATCCAATTAAAGGTACTATAAAAATTTATGGACAATTGCCTAAAATTGGTCGTAAAAATATAGGTTATGTTCCACAATATTCTGAGTATGATAAACATTATCCTATATCTGTTTGGGATGTAGTTTTAATGGGTCGTAGGAGTATTCGTGGGATGCATCCTTTATATTCATCTGATGATAAAAAAGCAACAATTGATGCTTTAAAAAAAGTTAATATGCTCGAATATAAGAAACGACATATTAGTGAGCTTTCTGGTGGTCAAAGACAAAGAATTTTTATTGCTCGTGCTCTTGTTTCAAATCCCAATATTTTACTACTTGATGAACCAACAGCAAGTATTGATAAAGATTTACAGATAAATTTCTATAATCTTTTAAAGGAATTAAATAAAAAAGTTACAATTCTTTTAGTAACTCATGATATAGGTGTTATCTCATCTTATGTGGATCGTGTTGCTTGTCTTAATCATTTTATGTTTACTCATGATGATGAAAAATCTATTAGTAAAGAAATGCTCGAAAAAACATATAGTTGCCCTGTTGATTTGATTGCTCATGGGATTCCTCATAGAGTACTTAGTAAGCATAATAAAAACAATAAGAAGGTGTAATATAGTTTGTTTACTGATATATTTGAGCTATTGCAATATCCTTTTGTTCAAAGGATGTTTATAGCTGGTTTTTTAGCAAGTATAGTATGTGGAATAATTGGAACATATGTTGTTGTAAAACGGATTGTTTTCATCAGTGGCGGGATTGCACATACAACTTTTGGTGGTATAGGTTTTGCTTATTATCTTCAGTATTTAGGTATAATATATATAGAACCTATGGTTGGAGCATTAATATTTGCACTTACTGCAGCAATAATTATGGGTTTACCTTTTATCAGATCTCGCTTGAGAGAGGACTCAACAATAGGTATTTTATGGGTTGTTGGTATGGCTCTTGGAGTCTTATTCTTAAATCAAGTTGATAGAAGTAAGATACTTGTTCAGGATCCTGTCAGTATACTGTTTGGAAATGTTCTTTTAATTAAAATGCAGGATTTATATCTAATGGTTGGATTATTAATACTTATAATATTCATTACTATTTTACTGTATAAGGATCTACATATTCTCACGTTTGATGAGGAATTTGCAAGGATATCAGGTATAAACGTGGATATACTTTATCTTATTTTAATGGTTTTAATAGCACTTACAACAGTTGTTTTAATAAAAGTTGTTGGAGTTGTACTTGTCATTGCTATGCTTACTATTCCCGCAGCTATCTCTAATCTTTTTACACATAATCTTAAAAATATGATGTCTCTTGCAATAATCATCGGGTGTATTGTAACTTTTTATGGATCATTAATATCTCTTAATTATGATTTACCACCAGGGGCAACTATCGTTATCTCCTTAGCAATTATTTTTTTTATTGCTCTTGTATTAAAAAATATAAAACAAATCATTATAAAACCACAAAAATAACAATAGATATTATATCTTGACCAGTAAAATGTTGTTAAGATATAGTTACCTACATTTTTAAATGTTTTTAACCTAGAAAATCAAATATTATCTCATTTAATGATTCAAGATAGGATGAAATATATGTTAAAAAATATATACCAACATTATGCATGATTCAATTCAATGAAAAGGTCTATAAAAAATACTTAGATTAAGCTTTTAATAATTAGTAATAATATTGCTGGGGTAGCCAAGTCCGGACTAAGGCGGTGGTCTCGAAAACCGCTGATGCTTGCATCACAAGGGTTCAAATCCCTTCCCCAGCGTTTATTTTACCGGTAAATTTTTAAATCTTATAAGATATATATTTTTTGGTAATATAACATTGCATAAATCCAAATCTATTAAGGAAAGGACAGTATATGTTTATCTTCCATTGGTGGAGATGGTTGAAAAATGGAAGAAACTAGCTAAAAAAGCTGATCTGTCCAAGATTTATATCATTGAGTGGTCACTATAAATAATATAATTATAAATTAATAAGGAAATATTAAAAGAAGAATAAAACATGAAAAAAATAATCATATTAATCTGTGTAATAGGTTTGATGCTGATATTTTCAGGAGTATCTGGATATGCTTATAATAATGGAGAATTATCCAGAGAATTTGAGGTAGAGGATAATACACTTATTACAGAGTACGGCAACAATCAGACCATCGAGGTTGATTGTGCAGGTAATATTGTATGGCAAAAAACTGGATTGATTGTGCCTCATGATGCAGAAAGGCTCTCCAATGGTAATACATTGATAACAGAGATTGCCGGTGATCGTGTAATTGAAGTGGACACTGATGATAATATAGTATGGCAAAAAACTGGATTGATAGGTCCAATGGATGTGGAACGACTCTCTAATGGCAATACACTGATTACAGAGTATGGTGCAAATCGTGTGATTGAGATTAACACAGATGGTGATATTGTTTGGAGTAAAACTGGATTGAGTGAACCCATGGATGCGGAAAGACTCTCTAATGGTAATACACTAATTGTTGAAAGTTGGCCGGCTGGTCGTGTAATAGAGGTTGATAATGGTGGGAATATTATATGGAATAAGACTGGGTTAATAGGTCCTGTAGATGTAGAGAGACTCACCAATGGCAACACATTGATAGCTGAGCATGTTGGTAAAAAAGTAATCGAGGTTGATAGTAATGGTAATATTATATGGCAAAAAACTGGTTTGCAGGTACCTAAGGATGTAGAGAGACTCCCTAATGGTAATACACTAATAGCAGAGTTGGGTGCCAATCGTGTAATTGAAGTAGATATTGATGGCAACATTGTTTGGAGTAAAACTGGATTGTATTGGCCTACAGATGTTGAAAGGTTTACTAATCAACCACCATCTGTTAAGTTTATAAATCCTAAAGAAGGATATTTCCATTTTTCTGGCATATCACTATTTCCAACAATTTTTAATTTGAACACTGATACTATTTCTTTAGGTGGATTCCGATTAAGGCCTGTTTTAATCAATACAACAGATGACTTTGATAGCAGCGAAGATTTAATTGTCAAAGTTTACTTAAATGGTAATGAAAAAGGTATTGCTAGTTATTGTAGTAAATGGAAATTGCACGAATGGTTTTGGACAGGTTTTTCATTTGGCTTCTATCAATTAAAAATAACCGCTGAGGATACTAGAGGGAACATCGGTAGTATTGAAATGGGTATCTGGAATATTTGTTTCCTTCCATAACAACATCTATTTCTCCTTTCAGAGAATCAGAAATAATTGAAAAAAACGATCTTTACATAATAAACAATGATATAGACTCATATGGAACTAAATTTTACCAATTCCTCAGGAGTAATACTACTTTTTATTTTTATATTTGCATCTTGATCTTTGTCTGCATCACTATAACGAACACAAAGAGCTGCAGCTTTTTTAATATCACTCTTTTTTCTAAATTTTTTTAGTAAAACAATTGGACTTCCTAAACCAGTTACTTCAATTAGAATATCATTTTCACCTTGAAATCCTTTTAAAATCTTATTTTCTTTCTCATTCCTTCCAACGATAACCTTAGCACCACTCTCCAATCTAAAATGTCTACCATATCTTAAAAGATTGATGTCTTTTATGGTATCTTCGTCATATTCAAATGCTTCCCTTAATTTTTTAGCAAATCCCGGATCAGTTAAGCGACAACCGCCAGCAGGGCAAGGGTAATCTTTAATCCCGAGTTTATTTGCTAATTCTATTTGAGATAATCGTCTACGCCCTTGGATTGATAATAGTTTCTCACGATCAATCCAATGTTCTATTTCAGGAATTGTTGGATCTAATAATTTTGCAGAAAGAGGTCTAAGCACTAAGTTATCCAATCCTGATTCTTGTTCAATGATCTTCATAGCTTTTCTATGTTGAGACATAGGTCTCTGTCCAAGAACCTCACCAGTGAAAATAAATTTTGCACCGATATCTTTCATATATTTCTTTGCTATTCGAAACATAAAAATCCTACAATCAATACAAGGATTCATATTACGACCATAACCATGCTTCGGATTCTTTATCATCTCAATATATTCCTTTCCACCAGAGATTATCTTGACAGGGATTTCAAAAACCTCTGCAACTCGACTTGCTTCATGTCTACATCCTTTCCTAGTACACGTACAGAATGGAGTAACAAAATTCAGAACATGAGCCTCTACGTCTTGATCAATCATCATTTTAACTGCAAGAGTACTATCTAAACCACCAGAGAGTAAACCAACTGCCTTAACTGTTTTATATTCATTCTTAATATTTAATCCCCCCTACCGAAATCGATCATCCTTTGTAGCGGTATGTTTGCTTTTTTGATAATCTCCTCTGACAACGTTATCTCGGAATCCAAGGTTTCCAGACTTTTCAGGACTTTTTCTATAGTAATCCGTTTCATGTTTGGACATACCGCTAATTTTGAAGAGTAAAAAATCTTACTTGGGCTTTCTTTTTTTAAACGATAACAAAGCTCCTTTTCTGTACCAATGATGAATTCCTTTGAATTTGCTCGTGCAACATAATTGACCATGCCCTGGGTTGAAAACACATGATCCGCTATATCTATTAACTCAGATTGACATTCTGGATGTACAATAATCTCAGCCTTTGGATGTTCTTCCTTTAAAATCAGGATTTCTATCTTATTTATTTTATGATGAGTTGGGCAATAACCAGGCCACAAAATAAGGTTCTTATCATGAATAAACCGTTTCACATAAAGCCCTAGATTGGTATCAGGAATAAATATCACATCTTTCTCTTTAACACTTTTAATGATATTCACTGCATTCGATGATGTGCAGCAAATGTCAACCTCTGCTTTAACATCAGCTGTTGTATTTATATAAGCAACAGTTATTGCATATGGATTGTCATCTTTTACC
>CAZVNH010000021.1:0-14976 GCA_964628575.1 uncultured Thermoplasmatales archaeon
ATCTAAAACTGCGTAAAATTCTTTTTCAGGATGTTTTACTACAACAATTGCTTTTGTTTCTTTACCAGAATTAATTATATCTTTATAACGTTGAATCCCTTTTTTATCTACTTTCTTATCAGCTATGATCTTTTCAGTTGGAATATTTTTCGCATATTTATCAGGGTTCGAGTATGCTTTAAGTAAACTAGGCATAAAAACCAAATCTAATAATGTGTTATAAAAATATTTCTTGGAAAAAAAATATTCAATATGCAAATGAGTGATGATATTTGGAGTAAAAATTTCTAATATTAAATTAAAACTATCTTTTTTCCTTTTCTTAGCTACAAGAGAATAGATATTTTAAAATAAAAGTAAACTTTAAAGTTTTTTATATTATAGTTATTATTTATTATCATAAAATTTAATAGAAGAGTACGAATACATTCTGGTGAGGAATAAAATGGAAACTAGAAAAAAATGGCAGTTTGCTCTTATTTTAGTAGTAATATTAATAATTTTATCACTTTCAGGCTGTATGGACCCTATTGATGATCCTGAACTCCCGGATCGAGGTTTTTTTATGGGTATTTTACCGAATCCTGCGGATGGACAGGACTTTTCAGAATCATATGAGTTAGCAGCTGAATATTCAGAGTTTTTCCTGTTTGGTCCTCTGGAACCGGAGCTGAAGGTTTCTGGGATTATGCCGAAAAGCTTGATGGATGGTGGGGGAACATTTTTCTAAAGGAATATATCAGAGGAAATTGTATGTATCCACTTATACACTTTTCTTTTTTTGACAAGAATCAAGAGGGACAACTTATCTTAAAAACTCCAGATAATATGGCTCATGCTACCTTGAGTGACTCTGAGTGGAGATCGTTATATAAATCATCAGTACTAAATGTTGTAAAAACGGCACAACCTGCATATATATCCTTAGGAAATGAGGTGAACCGTTGGTATGAAGCATATGGTGCAGAAGATGGAAATCCAAATGGATTCCAACATTTCATCAGTCTTTATAATGATATATATGATGCAGTAAAGGAAATATCAACTAAGATTACTGTTTTCTGTGTTTTTTCCCGTGAAATTGTTGAAGAAAATAGAGAAGCAAATCTTGATGTTTTAACACTGTTTGAAAAGGAAAAACTGGATATACTTGTGTTTACAACATATCCAATTGCAGTGCAAGGCATAAACCAGATAAATGATATTCCAAGTGATTATTATCTCAAAGCTTCGAATTATTTACCAGGAAAACCTTTTGGATTCAGTGAAATTGGCTGGCCTACCTATGAGCAAGCTGGTGGAGAACAAGGACAATATGATTTTCTAATAAACCTCTCAACGACACTTACCATAAATCAAGGAATCAACCTTCATCTGTTTATGTATTGTTGGCTTCATGATGTTGCTGAAGGCGATACAACAGGACTTATTAGCAGGGATGGACATGAACGACTTGGATATGATGCTTGGAAGCAGATTTCTTTATCATGAAGGTGTATGAATATTGAAAAAGTATTTTCCTTATATTCATAGGAGATATATCCAATTTGGATTTCAAATAGATATGTTAAAAAAAATTAGTAATGGAGGAGGAGAATAAGATGAAAAAAATACTTGAATTAGGCATTATTATTATCTTGATAATAATTGATGTGTTCTCAGGATGTGTTGAAAAAACAAATCAAAAAATCGTTTATGAAGGTCTTAGAGATGCTCCTCGTAATCCTAATGATCCAGATTACCAGGATTATATTGAAAATATCTTAAAATATCAAGAACTCTATACAATGAACATTGATGGATCTGATGTACAGAGACTTACAAATAATAAGTTCTCTGAAAGTCAAGCTGATGTCTCACCAGATGGTACGAAAATTGTTTTCAGTATTCACTATTCACCTGAAGGTTCTATGACTGGGATAGAGCCAGGATGGGAAATAGCAATTATGGATAGTGACGGATCAAACATAAAAAATTTAACTGATAATACATGGTTAGACACTGGAGCTCATTGGAATTATGATGGAACAAAAATTGTATATCTTTCAGATACAGCTCATAGGACAATCGAGGATTTAAATTCAGAGAATTATAAACAGATTCAGCTAGATGTTTATACTATGAATGCTGATGGAAGCGAAGTAACACAATTAACCTTTGCAGAACCAGGTGAGATTTATAGTGATCCCAGTTTTTCTTTTAATTCACCTAGTAAAATCCTCTATATTTATGATTCTGATGGACAGCCTCCACAGAACTATGATTTATACATGATGGATGCTGATGGAAATAATAAAGAATTGATTTTAAAACATGATCATCTAGATTTACAAGCAATTGCAATTAATGACCCTGTGTTCTCTCCAGATGGACAAACTATTATATTTGAAGCAGAAATGGGAAAGGATGAATGGGGACATGTCATCTATCATATGTTTACTATAGATGTTTTTGGTGAAAATCTGGTAAAACTTACAAAAGATGATACAGTCTCTGAAGGAATGGCACAATATTCACCAGATGGGACAATGATTACATTTGACCGGGTTATTTGGAATTCTGCAACTGAGGGTACTCGCCAAATATGGCTAGCAAATACTGATGGAAGCAATGGACAATGTCTCTCCTCCTTTGTATATGAAGGATGTGCAAGCTGGTTTCCAAATCAGGATTATACAAAAATTTCTGATATAAAAAGTATACTTTTTTCAGGTGATAGAAGATGAAAAAAACATTTATAGTTTTAATAACAGTATGTCTAATTGTTACATTATTTTTATCTGGTTGTACCACCCTTCCAGAATTACCGATTAACAAGAGAAGTTTTAGAATTGGCACAGCAGGTTTCATTCCAAGAAATTATCCTAATTCAAGTAGTAAAGATTGGCAGGATTTTTTTAATGAGGTTCCTAAAGTTGGTGAAGTATTTGGGGATTATGTTGCTTGGGATAGTCTGCCATATGAATCTGGGATTCCAGAACAAATACATACCACAGTACAATTATGTGAGCAGAATGATATGACACCTGTTATTGCGATTGGTTATGATATCAATGAAGTTAGTGAAGGTTATTTCAATAAGAACTATCAAGCCTATCTTAATGTTGTTCTTACAACTGTAGAACTATATTATCCTGAATACCTAGGAATTGGAGTTGAAGTTAACAGTTTACATGTGAGAAAAAATCTTGAAGTCTTTAATGAATTCGTTTCTTTTTATAAGGATGCATATGATAGTGTTAAACAAATAAGTCCAGAAACAAAGGTGTTTACCATTTTTCAACTCGAGCATATGAAGGGAGCAGCATATCTTTCAGGGTTAGAACATCCTCCTCAATGGGAGCTTATTGATTTATTTGATGATAAATTAGACTTAATTGGATTTACTGTTTATCCATTCCTTGAATATACATCAGTAGAATCCATTCCATCTGATTATTATAAAGAAATAGCAAATTATACAAGTAAACCCATTGCATTTACAGAAATGGGATGGCCATCTAATCTATCATTGGTTAAAAGCAGTGAACAGGAACAAGTAAATTTCTTTCTTAGCATATTAAAGAATACTATTGATTTAGATATTGAACTTTTTATTCAACCATTTCTTCATGATTCACATTTTTCAGATATTAATATTTTTGATACGATTGGATTGAAAAATAATGATGGATCTGAAAAATTGATTTATCAATATTGGTTAGCATTAAAGAAATTAGATATAACTAATTAAATAATTTGATCTTATTAAATCAAGAAGCAAAACGAGATATTTATATAAAACTTATACATCAGGAAATATTCTTTAGGGTATTGTTATGGCTGATAGAATCAAACTATCACAAGGTGCTGGTGGAGAAATGATGGACCAGCTTATCAAAGAAAAAATTTTAAAATATTTTGATAAATTATCTAGAAAAGCAGAGGTTCCATTGTCATTTCTTGATGACTCTGCAGTAATTGATGATATTGTTTTTAGCACTGATTCTCATACGGTTCAACCAATTATATTTCCAGGTGGAGATCTTGGAAGTCTTGCTGTTGCAGGAACAGTTAATGATATAGCTGTAATGGGTGCAAAACCAATCGCACTTTCTGCAGGATTTATTATTGAAGAAGGTTTATCAGTTGATGTTTTTGATAAAATAATACAAAGTATGGCTGATACTGCAAAACAGGCAGATGTGCCAATAGTTACTGGTGATACAAAAGTCGTTGAAAATGGAGCTATTCAAGAGTTTATGATTAACACTAGTGGCATTGGGAAGAGAACTAAACTTATTGATAATAACATTGAAGAAATTAAAAAATATCGTACATTTAAATCACGTTGGCTTCTTGATTCAAACATAAAACCAGGTGATAAAATAATTCTATCAGGAAATATTGGTGAACATGGTGTAGCTCTTATGTCATTTAGAGAAGGATATGGTTTTGAAACACAGATAAAATCAGATATTGCACCTATTAATAAACTAATGGAAAAAATACTTTCAATCGGTGGAATTGTATCTTCAAAAGATCCGACTCGTGGAGGACTTGCAAATACAGTCAACGAGTTTAGTGAAAAATCAAAAACAGGAATCATTGTTTATGAAGATGAAATACCAATTCCAAAAGGTGTCCGGTCAGCTTGTGATATGCTTGGAATAGATCCACTGGAAATTGGAAATGAAGGAAAACTTGTACTTGGTGTTGTTAAAGAAAAAGCAGAAGAAGTATTAAATGAGATGAGAAAACATCCTCTTGGAAAGAACGCAGCAATAATTGGAGAAGCAACAAAAGATATTAATGGAGTTGTACTTGAAACAACAGTAGGAGGTAAAAGAAATCTGCATAAACCAATTGGCGACCCAGTTCCTAGAATATGCTAATAATATAATATTTATTAATAACATAAATTTTTAAATAGTATTTAGAATTACATAAATCAAGAATTTTCAGGATAAAAAATCTTAAGGAGGCATTAATTTTATGGTAAAAGGACTTCCAAAGTCATTTAAAAAAGCTTTATGGGTTTATCATTGTAACAGTGGTTCATGTAACGGCTGTGACATTGAAATTATCGCAGCATTATGTCCACGTTATGATGTAGAGCGTTTTGGAATAAAACTTGTAGGAACTCCACGACATGCAGATGTACTACTTGTCACAGGACCAGTAACACGTCAAATGGTTGAAAAGGTAAAAAGAGTATATGCTCAAATGCCTGATCCTAAAGCAGTAATCTGTGTCGGTAACTGTGGAAACACAGGTGATGTGTTCTATGAATCATATAACCTTGTTGGTCCAATAGATCAAATATTACCAGTAGATGTTTATGTTATAGGATGCCCACCACGGCCTGAGGCAATAATTAATGCTGTTGCAAAAGCTTGGACTAAACTTGAAACCTTGGAGGCTTAAAAAATGGCTGAAGAAAAAAAAGAGGAAAGATTAACACCTGAAGAACTTGTTAAGTATTTTAAGGACAAGCTTCAAACAAAAATCAAAGACTCGAAAATAGTTTTAAGAAAAGCAGGAACTAATAAAAAACCAATAATACATGTTTGGATAAAGGTTGAAAAAAATGGTTTCAAGGAGTTTGTTCAGCATTTAGTTGACCTAGTTTATCCTCATTTAGCAGTTGTTTCAGGAAATGATAATGGTAAAAACATAGAATTAATCTATCATTTTTCGATTTATAATGATACTCGTTGTGGTCAGATCAATCTGAATGTTTCAGTTGACCTACCAAAATCTAAACCAGAAATAGAAACAATATGTGACTGGATTCCAGGTGCTCTTGTAACAGAAAGAGAAAAACAAGAAATGCTTGGAGTAAAAATCATCGGAATCCCTGATACTCGTAAATTATTCTTACCTGATGATTGGCCTGATAATGTTTATCCATGGCGACGTGATGAAACAGGTCCTGAAAAATATTATAAAAATTTACATGAGGTGAAAAAATGAAACAAGAAACTACGACAAAAACATCTTATCATATACCAGTAGGTCCAATTCATCCAGCTCTTAAAGAACCTGTTCATTTCGAGTTTGAAATCGAAGGAGAAAGAATCAAAGAAGTAGATGTAAAACTTGGTCACGTTCATAGAGCTGTAGAATGGGCATCACGAAAAAGAAACCCTGTTCAAATATTATATCTTGCAGAAAGAATATGTGGAATATGTTCATATTGTCACCCCGCTGCTTTTGCACTTGCTGTAGAAAGCATTGCAGAAATCGAAATACCTGAAAGAGCTGAGTATTTAAGAGTTATCCAGGGTGAACTCGAAAGAATTTGTTCACATATATTATGGGCAGGTGTTGCCGCCCATGAAATAGGTTTTGACACAGTTTTATTTCTCACATGGGAGATACGTGAAAAAGCACTTGATCTCACAGAATTTTTAACAGGTAATCGTGTTACAAAAGGAATCACAATGATTGGTGGAGTACGTCGTGATATCACAAAAGATATGGTTCCAAGGATACAGAAGGATTTAAAATACTTTAAAGATAATTTTAAGAAACTTGCCCATGTTTTCCTTGATGATAAAACATTTAAATTGCGTAGTCAAGAAACTGGAATACTTACAAAAGAAGATGCTCTTAGACTTTGTGCAGTTGGACCAACTACTCGAGCATCAGGTGTAAAAAAAGATATACGAGTAGATAACTCTTATTTTGCATATGGAGATCTTGATATTGAGTGTATTACTCCTGACAAACTAACTGGTAAGATAAATGGTGATGTATATGATAGAATCATACAACGTCTTTTAGAAGTCAAACAATCAATTGAGTTAATTGAGCAATGTATTGATAAAATGCCTACCGGTGATATCGTTGCAGAACCAAAAATAGCTAAGCTATTAAATCAACTGAAAAAAGCAACTGGTGAAGGAGTTGGATTACATGAAGCACCACGTGGAGAAGTTATTCATTATGTAAAAATGGATGGAAATGAAGCACCATTTACATGGAAAGTAAGAGCACCGACATATAATAATATACTTCCATGGATTCCAATGCTTAAAGGTGAGCAAATCGCAGATATTCCAATAGTTGCCGCAAGTACTGATCCATGTATGAGTTGTACAAATAGAGTGGGAATAATTAAGGATAATAACAGATATGAACTTACAAAAGAGCAGTTGCATAAATTAAGTATTGAAAAAACAAGGAGGATGATGCGTTAATGGGATTTTCGATGCTTTCTGGAGTTTTTAGTCAGATGTTTAAAAAACCATGGACAAACAAGTTTCCTGCTAAATATCAACCATCAAACACTACTAAATACCTTGAAAACGTTGCAGCTGGAAAAGCAAAATTAAATCCACCTATTGAAACACCTCCAGGTTTTCGTGGAAAAATTCAGTATGATAGAGATAAATGCATCGGTTGTCAACTATGTATAAAGGTTTGTCCGTGTG
The DNA here is from genome assembly GCA_964628575.1 of uncultured Thermoplasmatales archaeon. GTDB lineage: Archaea > Thermoplasmatota > E2 > DHVEG-1 > DHVEG-1 > CAZVNH01. The sequence goes on from CAZVNH010000021.1 coordinate 7,419, forward strand.
GCGCAATTGAGTTTATTCCTGATGATAAAAAAATTAAGATTTATCTTGCTAGATGCTGTTTCTGCAGTCAATGTAATGATATCTGTCCAACCAAATGCCTTAGTATGAGTGATGAATTTTTACTAGCAGATACTGATAAACATTCAAAGGAAATGATAGTGATTGATAGTGGAAATAAATCTAAAAAGGATTTTAAAGTAGAAGAACCAGTTAAAGAAGATTAAGATATTTATGGTAATGTTTCGATGAAACTTATTTTCAAAGGAATAGTACAGGCAGTAGGTTTTAGACCAACAGTCTATCGAATAGCAAAAGATATGGGTCTAAAAGGATATATTTTAAATAAAGGTTCAGAAGTAGAAGTAGTAATAGATAAAAATAAGGAAGAATTTATTAAACAAGTTAAAAAACAATTACCAACAATTGCAAGAATTACAGAAATAATTGAAAAACCTGACAATCGTTTTTTTAAGGATTTTAAAATATTACATAGTAAAAGTGGTGAAAAGCAATCTCAAATTCCTGCTGATGTTGGAATATGCAATGACTGCTTAAAAGAACTTTTTAATGAACAAAACAAAAGATTTTTTTTTCCTTTTACAAACTGTACAGTATGTGGCGCACGGTATAGTCTAATTCGAGATGTACCGTATGACCGAGAGCAAACATCGATGGATAAATTTCCTTTGTGTGAATCATGTGTAAAAGAATATACAAACCCTCTTGATCGCCGGTATCATGCACAAACAATATCCTGTCCAAAATGTGGACCTGTTTATCATTTATATGATAAAAACAAAAAAAATTTAGGAAGTAAAGATGCAATTAAAAGGTTTGCAAAAGAAATTGATAATGGAAAAAATGGAGTTATAAAAAGCTGGGGTGGAATGCATCTCTGCTGTAACCTTGAAGAAATACCACGCTTTCGTGAATGGTATGGCCGTCCTCAAAAGGCATTTGCTTTGATGGTGAAGGATCTTCAAACAGCACAGAAATTTGGTGAAATAAAGGAAAAGGAAAAACAACTGTTGCTTTTAAAAAACAGGCCAATTGTTCTTGTAAAAAAGAAACAAGCTGAAAATGTTTCGCCAGGTCTTGATACAATTGGATTGTTTCTTCCATATACAGGTGTTCATTATCTTTTATTTGAGTTTTTAAAAACAGATGCAATTGTAATGACATCTTCGAATATACCTGGAGAAGCTATGATTACAACAGATGAAGAAGCCTTTTCAATTAATGCAGATTTTTATCTTTTACATAATAGAAAAATTCCAAATAGAGTAGATGACTCTGTAATTCGGGTTTGGAAGGATAATACTTTTTTTATTCGCAAATCACGAGGATATGTACCTGATCCAATACCAGTAAATTATAATAAACATGTTTTAAGTGTTGGTGCTGGTGAAAATATAACAGGTGCTTTTTCATCTGACAATCATGTTTTTGCAACTCAATATATTGGTAATTCTAAATATTATTCAACAGTTGTTTTTCTTGAGCAAGCTCTACGACATCTAATGAATCTTACAATGAAAAAACCAGGAATTGATGCGGTTGTTCAAGATTTACATCCTGGTTATGATAGTCGAAAGGTTGCAAAAAAATTTGCAGATGAATTTAACGTTTCATTATTTGATGTGCAGCATCATTGGGCTCATGCAGTATCATTATTAGTTGAAAATAATGTTGATGAATCAGTTGTTTTAGCTCTTGATGGACTTGGATATGGATCTGATAGTACTTTTTGGGGTGGAGAGGTATTATATTCAAATTTTACAGAATTTAAACGAATAGGTCATCTTGAAACCATTCCTCTTTTAGGTGGGGATGCAGCAACCTATGATCCCCGCCGTCTGGTATATGCAATATTTAAAAAAATTAATAAAGAGATATTTTTCAAAGAAAAGGAAGCAATAATTCTTTCAAAATTAATGGATAAATCACCTGTTTCAAGTAGCTTCGGACGTATTCTTGATGCAATTTCTTGTTATCTAAATATCTGTTGTACTCGTACATATGATGGTGAACCTGCCATGAAACTTGAAAAATATCTAGCAATAGGTAAACCAGTTTATGATTTTGATATTGAAACTAAAAATAATATAGTTGGAACAATAGATGTTTTTAGACAGCTTGATGAAAAGATTAAAAATCCAGTAACAGAGAAAAAAAAAGCTGATTATTCATTTTCAATGGTAAAAACAATAGTTGATAGTCTAACAGATATTGCAATAAAATATGCAGAGGATAACAAGATTAAATCAATTGGTTTATCTGGTGGTGTTACCTATAATGTTCCTATAACTGAAATGGTTGAAGAAAAAGTGAAAAAAGAGGGTCTTGATTTATTGGTTCATAATAGACTTCCAAATGGTGATGGTTGTATCTCTATTGGCCAGAATGTAATTATTGGCAATAAACTTTAAAAACAAAGTTTTAATCGAGGAAGATAATGAGTAAAAATAAAGATTTGATACAAATTCTTATATTAGTTCTTATTGGAATGTTTATTCCTTTTTTAGGATCGCTATCTATAACATATGGCCTTAATTTATCTAATTTTAATGATATAATAAAGATAGGTTCATCTTTCGGATATTATTTAATATTTTTCGCAATAGAGCTTATCGCTGTAATGTTATATTATAAAATAACTTCAAACCTTGCCAATAAAAGAATTAAAAAATACAAACAAAAATAAACAAGGAAATATATAATAAGAATGTGGGAGGTGAAAAGAATTGAAAGAAAAACATCATGTCTGTTTAGTCTGTGGAGAAGAACACGGTCTTGATGATATTCATAATATTGAAATCCACGGAGAAAACAAAAAGATTTGTAAAGAATGTGTTACTGCAATAAAGGGAATTATCTAATTTTTTTGTTTTTTTAATCTTAATTGGATTTTTTCACTTGAAAGTTCACGGATTGCGTCATTTGCGATCCAACGAGCGCTTTTTGAATCGATTTTTTTTATTTTCTCAGCTGTTCTAATTGCTTTTTTATTTAGATATAGATTTCTTTTTCCAATATTTCTAAGTGCCCAGTTTACTGCCTTTTTTACATAATTTCTTTCATCTGTTGATTCTTTGATTATTATTGGAAAAAAATCTTCAAATTTATTATTTTCTGTTTTTTTATCATGGACCGATAGTCCTGCAATTATTGAAAAAGCGCCTCTTTTTACAAATTCTTCTTCTCTTTTTGACCACTCATAAACCTTTTTCCATGCAAGAGGATTTAGATCAAAAAGACTTGTACATGCTTGGTCGCATATATCCCATGAATCAAAATCTTTTGCCCATGAATCCATTTGTTCACTTGTTAATTTATCTGGGTCATCGATAAAACAAGCTAATAGTCTTGCATCATGAATTTTAGAGTTCCATAGTTTTATTGCAAGCTCATGGTTTTTTCCTATTTCTTTTGCTATAGGTCTTAGTTGATAAATTGAAATTCCAAGATTGTTATTAGGATTGATACCATAACGAGCCATTCCTTCAACATTTTTAGGATTTTTCATTGATTTTAGTTTATTAATAATTTGATTGTAATTCATAATAGTAAAACATTATAGCATATGCTAATTTATATATTTTTTATAAAAACAACAATCATCACTATACTATATGTTGGTGAACAAAAAATTAAAAGAAAAAAGAAGGATTTTTTATTCTATCGGATTGTTGACATTTCCCATAAATAGTATTGTGTTGGTTTCTTTGTGATTTATTGTAAATAAAAACGGGTGATCACAGTTAAATACTATTCTTGAATTACCACCACCGCCTGGAGCTGCACTTTCGATCATAATAACAGCTGTTGCAGCAGCGGCTTCAGTTCCTTCTTCATTTACCTCTATAAATGCTTTGTGTAAAACCTTACTTATAAAAAGACCGCCCTTTCCATATAGTCCTGAAAAATCTGCACTTGCATCAAACGCAGTTGACATTCCAAGATTTATTAAATTATTATTTAACGTATATAGTGGAGTTTTAATTTCGAATTTTGGTAGAAAAATATTAACTTCTCTTTTAGTCATTGATTCTATTAATTCTGAATAGCTATCTTTGTTCAATGAACTAATAATATCTGATAAATTATAACCTTCTTTTGGTAATATAATAGTCATAGTAATTTCATTTCCATTATATGGTAGCTCTAAAATCTGTAAATAATCATTTTCTGAATAATTAAATAAATTTTCTGTATCAACAAGTCTCATAGTAGGTACATCTATATTTTCACCAGATGATGTAGTAAACTTACGATCTGTTGTGTTGTCCTCATCAAATTGTATTTCCCATGTTCCCTTAAAATATATAGCATTTGTTAGAATTAATCTGGTTAATACAGGATCTATAGCACTGACTGGAATTAAATCTTTAATTAGATTATTAGTTTGATTTTCCACCCAACTATTAATAATATTAGCTGCTTGTTGAGGATTTGAATAGTCAATCTCTGAGACTTTACCACCATAATATGTTTGAATAACATCAATATAATCCTGTAATAATTGATAATTTATACTTGGCCATAACGCATTTGCTGTACTAATATTGTATTCTGAGTTTTTATTTAAATAATTATATAGAGATTGTATATATTCGTGGAATGATTTATTGTCTTGTTCAATGTTTAGAACACTAGCCATTTCTTCTGCTGTTTGACCTTTTGCTCCTTCATATGTCATCGCTAGTGCTGTGAATATGCTATATGGTGAATTAAATAGATTACCAGTATTTATTGGATCAAGATAAAACTCTTTATAAAAGTTGAATGCAAAAGAATTAACTGCTTCATTAAAACTTGTTATATTTGCTAAAGTAATAGGTTCATTATTTTTTGGTTGTATTGTATCGGTTTTTTCTGATTCATCTTCAAAATCAGTTGTTAATACAAAAAAACTTGTACCAATTATTAGTAAACTAACAACTATTGGTCCTAAAATATTTGTCTTCATTTTGTTATACACCTATATTGCGTATTATACTAATAAGTATTTAAACTATGGATTACAATTGGAAAAAACCAAAGAAAACAGCTTAAGCTAAAGAGTAAAATTCTAAAAACAGCAATCCTCATTATATATATGTTGGCGAATCTAATTTTCCTTGAAGTAATCCCAGTTTTTATAGCTATTATTTCTTTTTTGTTCTATTGATAATTTTTTCCCGTCTTCAGAACTAAGCCGTTCAACTATTGTTCCTTCAATGTCTCTTACAATAATTTCTGTTTCATTTTCAGTATAATCCATTGTATATATTTTTCCGTCTTTGTAAATTATACCTGTCTCAGAGTTGTATATTGGTTTTTTCTCATACATCATTTCTGTATCAAAATCCAATATTCCTTCAAGATTTTTTAATTGATATGCATCTTCGGCCATACCAATCATAGTTCTATATGTTCTTATCTTTTTTACATCAGATTCAGCATTGATACGCTCCTTGATATTTGAAATAACAGCAGGAATATCATCTTGTTTTGATGCAAGAAGTATGTTTTTCCAAAACCAGTTATAAGTCTTACTTGCTCGGGCGTTTACATGCTCAGGAGGTTTATCTGGCCAAAGAATTACTTTTCCATTGAGAATTCTGTGTTTTTTACGCCATTCATTGCGTTGCTGGTCAAGCTCTTTTTTTCTCAAGTTGTTCTTTGGCAACTGTTCACCTCTTCTGTAACATATATCTGTTGTCTTTCTATATAAAAATATTGTATATTTTTGATATTTTATATGAAAAATACTATAAAATATTTGAAACTTATTATTTTTTTATGTATCTAAATTCAATATTACAGCTACCTTCAATACTAACCATACATGGCCCAACTGGATGATCTGGTGTACATGTTTGACCAAATAAAGGACATTCAAAAGGTGTTATAAGACCTCTTAATAATTCACCACAGCGACATCCTTCATGCTCATGAAATTCTTTATCTTTTATTTCGGAAAAATCATCTTCAAATTTTTTTCTAGCATCAGATTTATCATATTTTCTACGTAAATTTAATCCAGATTGTAGGATTTCAGGAAAACCACGCCATTTTTTATCAGTTGGTTCAAAAACTTCATTCATTATTTTAAGAGCCTTTGTGTTTCCATTTTTTTGAACAGCTCTAGTATACTCATTTTGCACATATGGTTTTTCTTTTTTTATTTGATTAACAAGCATCCAACAACCCATTAAAATATCAATAGGTTCAAATCCTGCAATAACCTGCGGAACTTTGTAATTCTTTGATAAAAAATCATATGGCTTTGTTCCAATTATTGTTGAAACATGACCTGGCTCAATAAGCCCATCAATTTTGATTTCACCCATCTCAATAATTGTTTTAAGGGCATTTGGAATTGTCCTATGACAAGATAAAATTGAAAAATTCTCAGGAGGATTGTTCTTAATTACTGCCGCTGTTGTAGGTGCTGTTGTTTCAAAACCCACAGCAATAAAAACAACTTCTTTTTCTTTATTTTCTAAAGCAATTTTTACAGCATCCTCGATTCCATAAACAGTTCTAACATCACATCCTTCAGCTTTCATACTTCTTAGTGAATCATGTTCACCGGGTACATTTATCATATCACCAAAGCTTGTAACAATTTTACCTTTTTTTGCAAGGAGAAGCATTTCTTCGATTTCGTTTGGGGGTGTAACACATACTGGACATCCTGGACCTTGCCCTATCTCTATTCCACAATTTTTTAAAAGAGAATCAAGACCATGTTTTACTAATGTATCCTGATGAGTTCCACAAACATGCATAAATTTAAGTTTAACGTTTTCTTTTTTTATTTTTCGTATTATTTCTTCTGCTAGTTTTTTATCTTTGAGTGAAAACACTTTATTTTTCCTCCATCGATAGCATTTCTCTAAATAAATCTAGTGTTTCCATTGCTTCTTTTTCATTTAATACTTCTATTGCAAAACCAGCATGAACAAGTACATATTGTCCCTTTTTTACATCAACTAATGAGATATTTGCTTTCCTTTTAGTTCCATCTCCATAGTCAACAGTTGCATGTTGTTTATTTTTATCAATTTCTACTATTTTTCCAGGTATTGCTAAACACACAGGAAGGTCTTTATAATGTAATAGATTATAAAATTTCTCTTAGAAATTATAGTTAAAGCTAAATAGAATAAATTATTTGACCTTTTTATCCAATTTAAGGTTGGATTAATAATGAAAGAAATACAAAAGATAATCTCGGTATGCCCTGCATGCTATCAGGAAGGAGATATAAAAAAAATTGATGCATCAATAGTTGAAGATAATGATAAAATATATATAAAGAAAAATTGTCCAAAACATGGTGAATTTAAAGAGATATATTTTGGCGATGCAAAACTCTATCATAAATGGATGAAGTATAACATCGTAGGAATTGATGCACCAGATGTAAAAACAAAGGTTTTTGATGAACCAGCCTTGTATGATATTCATAAATCACAAAGTGTTTTAACAAATCTTCTTGTAACAAATCGTTGCGATCTTAGATGTAGTTATTGCTTTATGAATGCTGGAGCTTCAGGTCGTGTATATG
>CAZVNH010000022.1:0-9645 GCA_964628575.1 uncultured Thermoplasmatales archaeon
GATAAATCTCGTGCAATCTGACCTACATTCTGTCGATCATTAGAAATAGCAGTGATTACATTGTCAGAATGTCCACCGAATGATACTGCTGGAAATTCACCAGAGAGTATACCTTCCCAACACTCATCATCGATTGCATAGTGATTATAAATACGGAATTTAATTCTGATACCTGTTCGTTCAAAATCATCAGGTAGCATCATCATTCTTGCCATTTCTGGATTGTCCTTTGCTCTCCAGACATCAGGTTTGTATTCAAGTATTTCACCCACATGTTTACCACCCTTGGACATGTGAGTTTGAAAAAATATAGGTGCGTGTCGTTCCATCAGCGTTGGCATTGTAGACAGTATTTCTTCAATCGGAAGAATTTGACCATCGTTATCAAATATCTCAACTGAACCCCATGCTTCTACGATTCTATTCTTTTCATCTATAATCTTCGGTGCGAATAATGGGACAGACTCGTTTTCACTAGAACCATCTTCAATCAGATGTTGGATATGACCACAATATGCCTGTGGATCACCTTTGTCACGATTCCGATTTACACAGTCATCGAAATTCTTATATTTTCCAAACGGCATTCGAATTCACTGTAGTAGTATACTACTCCCCTTTCTTCTATTCATCGCCTTGTCCATCAGGATATACAATATTAGACTTCCGTTTGTGATTGCCTTTCTCTTGTTCCTTTTGCTGTGGACCTCGTACATCAGGCATGAATGAAGTACGCATTTGGATACGAGCAGCACGATTATGAGCAGATGGAACCTGAGCCATGAATTGTCCATGCTCATAGAATGGTTGTTTCTGTTTCTTCTTTTCAGTATCTTCTTCTGTCATATAATCAGTGTACCTATATGTACTTGTTCTTTATATATATCTTTCTGTCAACAGGGTGAATATCCACAGACAGGACAATAGTAACATTTGCCTTGTGGTATTACTGTCGCTCCGCATTCTTCGCATACTGGTTCATCGATAGTACCGTCTGATATACAACGGCTTGTCATCTTATTCCCTCGAAAACATTCTATATGGAATTTCAACTATTTGAAACTTTAGGTGATATAACCAGCAATGATTTCATCTGCTTCTGGTGATACTGTTTCAACTGCTCGTTCTAGCAGATGCATACCCTCCCGATTCCAACTGCGACTGCCTAACGATTTCATAATTCTCCAAGTGGCATCGTTGAGTTCTCGTTCTTCTCTGGATGTAGTAGCCATCTTGCTTCTTTGGTCTCGGAACTGTTTCAGTTCAGCACTGAGTTTTCTCTGAGCAGTAGCGTTCCGTGTACGATTAATTTCGGTTCGTTTAGCTTTAATCATTTGGTCAATACCTTTGATTGCAGAAGTGGTTCTCCATCGCCTGTACATTTTTGGATTAGGTTCACCAATTCGTTCTCTGCCCCAATGTTTGAATCTAGCTTCATCTCGATATTTGTATACCATTCGTACCCCTACTTTTTGAACCCAATCTTTGACATTCTCGAACATTTCCCATGAATATCTGTCAGATGGTTCTCTGCCGAATTCAATCCAAATGAAATGTGGGCAATCATTGTAGACCTCGTAATCTAAGAAATCGACCTTTCGCATTCCTGCTCCAAGCAGTAGTTCTCCGAATGCATATGCTTCGTTCCGAATATTGAATTTGAATTGTTCTAGTATTCTGCGGGCAACCTCTTCTAATCCTTGATCCAATTCTTCGAGTACTTCATCGTGTACTTGGGCTACCTTGGATTCTATAATACGGACTCCAGGAGAACCTTGGAATTCCCATGAGGATTTACCCTTTTCCCACTGAGCTTCAACATCTCCTTTAGTTGGAAAATTGAATTCTAATTCGGGGTTAATCTTAACCATCGTACCCCCTACTTGTAGTTTCTTAAGTATTGTAATACAGTCTGTAACATATTTATAACTTCTGGTGTAAGTCTGCCTGTAGGTCGTGGGTTCGGAACAGGTTTGAAACCAGGAGCATCATGTGGTTGAGGTAGTCTGGGATTCAATGCATTGACCTTCGGTGGCATCTGAGCAGGAATCAATTTAGCAGGTTTCCTTCCTGGCATCACTGGTTGCTGTATTTTTGAAGGAACAGATTGAAGCTGTTTAAAGACAGGTACACCTTCGTACCTATCACCTTTCGAAAAATCAGACAGCTTCAACCGTATTCCTTTCGGTGGGGGAGGGTTATTCTTTGAGAATTTATTAGAATTGTAATGGTCATCTTCGGGTTGAAGGACATCCTCAGCCTTCTGTGTAGGCATTTCAGGTTGTCCTTGATAATATTGTTCAGATACATTCGGGGTGAAAGTCTGCATTCCATCAGATTGCATCGGCATTCCACCAGTTACATTCTGAGCTTTATAGAAAGTGAATTCTCCATCGGGTGCTCTGTCAGGTTCGAATCCAAGAGTTACCATTTGTTGTGCAGCTTGTATTTCCATTTGAGTTTCCTGTAGTTCTTTCAGTCTATCTCGTTCCTCATTTGGTTTGAGTACATAGTACCAATCTTTGATTCCAAATACATCTCGGACTAGCTTTGGGAATACAGTTCGATTGTAGACAAATTGTCGTTTTTGGACAGTACGGTTAGTTACCAGAATTTGTAATCCCTCGTTTGTAGCACCAGCACCTACTGTTCTCATATCAGCCATGAATACATTGCTTACACCATATAGAGCACAGATTCGCTGTCGGGCTTCGTCTCTAGTTCCGATGTAATCCATTTCTCGTACTACTGGTAGGAAATCAACGACACTGATATCTCCAGAGTTGTATCCACCTGGTTCTGCTTCGAGTGGAATAACAGGAGTGTACCATTGGTCTCGCTTGACCTTTTCCATGATTCTGTCCCACATGTTTAGGAATGAATCAGGATTTCCAGTACGAACAGTGATTGCTCGATTGGGTGATCTTCGTCTTTCATATGCATCTCGCATATAGACTTCCTGGTATAGTAAGAATGATGCTGGAACCCAGAGTGTTAATAGTGGTGGCATACCGTATGCCATCGAAGAGGAATAGACATGGTAATCTATTACTTCACCCTCGATGAAATATTGCTGAATGTCTCCACCCTCGTTTCGGAGTGAGACATAATGAACATCGTATAGTTTACGATTGCATTTCGGACAGCGTTGACCTTCAAACACTTCTATTACTTCATCGTCATCGAATACATCAGTGTCCTTAGTTTTGATATGGAACACCTGGTCTCGGTGTACAGGACAGACATAATGTAATCCACCAGGGATACCAGTCTCATCTATTATCTTTCGCATTAGAATTGGTGAACCACGAACAGTCTCTTTTATTTTTCTGTTGACAATGTTACCATCTAAATCAGTCTCGTAGTCAAAACGATTGACTACATAACCAGCATCGGTGACAGATATATCCTCATCACAGGTCATCATTACATCAATGATGGACTGACTATTGAGATTACAGTATTCAAAGAATCGGTCTGCTTCTGCATATTCATTTGGATCAGGACCATGCATCTCACCACCGCAATGAGAGCAAGGTTCATCTGGATGTTTCTTTTCGTATTCAATATTACAAGTATCACATCTAGCGGTGTATCGAGGAATCCATTTTGCACCATTTCGAAAGGTCTCGTTTCGTATTGCCATCTTGCATGTTCGAAGTACAGGTTGTAAATCTGATAAGTTGTACATGTCACGATATGATATCGGGAATGGAGGAAGAACATAGGTTGTTTGTTTAACCATTGGTATTACAGAACCAGCAGTATATTTCGGTCTGCGTGTATCTGCAATTTTACCATGAGTTTCTACTTTCTGACCTCTACCGAAATTCCAATCTCGTACTCGTTCTACAAAATCCTGAAAGGTAGCTCTGAGAGTATATCCTCCAAGTCTATCTGTTAATTCTGACATGTGATTACCTGTTCTTTTCTGTTCGTATGGTATCTAAAGTAAACTACCCTCCTTTCAGTGACTACATGTATGGTGTTATTAGTTATTTATATTTTTCTATTCGGATTTATAAAATATTTGATATTGATATAGTTTTCAATACTACCAGCATCTATTATTAATTCTAATCGTTTGATAGTTTTAACTAGTTTATCGTTGAAATATATATAAGTATCTCTAGGAGTTCTACCAATTACTATTCTTACCATATTATCGTTATAATATCCTTGTAATAATCCTATCTTCTTTTTCTTCCATCCTTTAACCACTCGTAATTTTCGTCTCTTTTTTTTTGTAAATAAATGCTTCCATACTTTAGAATTTTTATAATTGCCTGTCCAATGCATAATTATCACCTATTGTATTATGAATCCATTATCATTTGCACTCTTTCGAATATAAGCTAGTATGTCTCGTTTGAATTCACCGTCCAATCCAGTAATTTCTATTTCAAGTATTACATCGTTGTTGCAATCTAATATTTTCATTCTGATTCCTCCAGCAGTTCGGGGTTCTCGTGTATATTTCCAAGTATCTCGATGTCTTTAACAATTCTAAGTGGAACCATACCAACTAGAAATATCCCCTTTTCAAATCTAACTTTATTTGTAATAGTTTGATAGGTTAAGTCTGGTTTCAGAACTTTACCTTTGATTATATCATCTTCATATACTTTTTTAATATCTGTTTTATCATTAATACCAGAATATTCCATGATTTCTAAATATTCTTCTGGTCTACGACCTTCGTGATCTGGATACAAAAGGTTTCCTTCCTCTGTATGCCACATTCTTTCAGCAGCCAGTATTGCAAAGGGTTCAGAATAATACATTCTCTTTTTCCAATTACACCAACCTCTATATTTATGTTCTCTCATCTAAATATCCCTCCTTAATCATCCGATAACCAAAATACTTTTTTACCATGAAAATTACTGACCTTCATATCTTTATAATCTAATTCGCCATACACCCCTTCGTAGGCAAATAGTACATCGATATTTCCATGTATTTCTTTTGTAGCATTCAGTATATCTATTAACTCGTTAATTTTCATCTAAAAATTCCCCCTCTTCTAAATAACATATCTTGTTGTGTCGGTTCCAATCCTTTATCCAGGATTTTACCGATGTTATACTTATCAATATTATCCATCATACGTCGGACATTCTGTACGGTCTTTCGGTGTCCCCACAGACTGAGCATTTCACTATCCACATGGTCATCGTCTCCCTTCTGTGGTTTCTCGGATTTCTCCATATATGAATACTTGTACATTTGATCTAAGAGTTTTTCACAGCCTTTGCCCATTCGGTATATCTTCAATTTACGATGTTCCAGTTTAGAATTCATATTGGTAATCATCATCATTTTGAATTTGTTAAATGGAATGGTAGTTACAGATAGTCCATACGGTCTGCAATAATCCTTGAATGTATTGATATTGAAAGGATGACTGGCATCACAATAACTACGAGCAGTGTATTCTTTACAATCTTCGGCCATATATTCATATAGAAATGGTTCTTTTGCTCGTTTGTAATCCTTGCTGAATATTGTCCATGAGACCTCGTTCTCGTCTATTCCACTCATCGAACAGACAGTGGGATGTTTGAATCCCCAATCTACACCATTTGAGAATTCGATGAGTTTCAAATCTTCTGGTAGTTCGTCTACGATTGCAGCATCGATATCTTCTCTATCAAAGACTGTACCACTGTAGGAACCAGGCAATCCGAGCATTTCAATTCGAAATTTATTGGTGTCATACAGTTCGTTTTTAAATATTTTTATGTTCGAATCGGGAATCCAAGGACACTCGTAGGCATCCCAATGATACTGTTTGAATCCCATTTGACTAGCTTTGTTCCACCAGTCTATGAACATATGAGATAATACATCTGGTGTACTCATCATAACAATCTTTAAATCTGTAGCAGTGATTGCCTGTGGCATTGCAGAGTTGATAATATCAGAATCAGCTTGACAGGCTTCATCGATAATTAGCATATCGGCACGAGGACCACGCACCGAATTACCACTCCAGTGTATTTTCCCATTTCTTCTTACTAAAATAATACTGTTCGGAACATTAACACAATAAATTTTACCATTATATTCTATCCACTTTCCACTACCAGTATAATAACTATTTTTTTCTCGCTGTATCTTTATTCTATATCCACTTCCTCGTTTGTAACCAGTTTTTTTAACTATAGATTCTTCCATAATTGTAGTTGATGTTTTTATACCGAGTTTTTGAGTTATTTCTACTATATCATCACATAATTGTTTCGAAGATGTAAAATAATATTGTCCGTTTTTTTCATCATACCATCCATCTCCTAGCATAAGTGCATCTAACAGTATCCTAAGATATTTCTTATTTAATTCTTTGAATTCCTTCGATATATATTTATCCTTTGATTTACCAAATTTCATAAGATAATGTCCTAGTTGAGTAGAAAAAATAGTGAATGTTTTTCCATCATGTGAATAATGCATTCCCATTTTGTCAAGACATCTTTTGATTTTTAAATATTCTTTTGGATGTATACCCCTATATTGCCTTATTCTGACATGCCTGCCATAATGAACATTGCCTTCTGAAAGATAATATCCTAAAAATTCCAACCATATCTCCATAGGTATTTCTATAGATGGTTTGATTTTAGTATAACCATTGTGATAATCTATAATATATTCTGGTAAAATAAAAAATTCTTTATCCTTACCTATCCAATCAGCAGAACATTTGAATTTAGCACCTATAGGCAAATCTCTAGGTTTTATAAATTCATATTTATCAGAATGATTTCTTGTAGCATATAATCGGTGTTCAGGAGAAACTAACATACTAAAGGTATTAGTTTCAAAAGAAAACATCGGACCAGAATATTCTTCTTGAATCTTTTCGGTTGGTTTTTGCCATTCAAAATGACCGTTTTTATCGAGAGTAGCAACCCTTTCGCCCTCTTTTAAATCTTTAAATAATTTGAAACCGTTTTCTGTTAGTATTTCAGTTTTATAATCAAAACATTTCTGAGATGCAGGAAGTGCTGTAACCCATCCACCATGTACGAATTCAGTATGCTTTTTCCAGATGCTACCTTTGACAATGTGTTTTAAATCACTATCCATGAATTTAGAATAGAAATCGTACAGTCGGAGTGATTGTTCTTCACTGCCACCGAGAATGGTCACTTTGTATTTAGGGAAACAGTATTCAGCACATGCTACAGCCAATGCTGCACACCATGTCTTTGCACCACCACGATTGCACATGACTATCATTAGTGGAATCTGTGGATCAAGCAAATCTCGTAAGAAATCCTTTTGAAATGTTGTAAATGTACCGAAGGTTACTCCACGCTGAGTCGTACTGCTCAGTATCTTTCGGCCAATGACCTCAGTGCCGAATACCCAGGGATTGACTCGGAATGAGAGTATTCTGTCTCGGAGTGTATTACAAGCCCGACCTCCTTTGTCAGTCTCAAGGTCTCGTTTGTATGCTTTGGCAATGTCAGGATAATCCTGATACTCCTCATCAATTTCGTATATAGTATCGAACCACTGGCTGTAATCGTAGGCTAGACCAGATTGGTCTTGTTTGATTCGAGTACGAAGCGAATGGAATAGTTCGTTTGAGGTTTCCATGCAATCTCAACTTTATAAATCTATTTCGTCTATATCTTCCATATCATATCGGGTAATAATTCAAGTACATCTAAAATAATTTCACCGATATTATTATCTGCAATTACATCGAAACATTCAACCCAATAGGGATTCAATGAATATCTATTACCAATTTCTTTGATTATATTGGCTGTATGTTTATCTTGATATATGCCATAGATTTCTGTATTCCTTTCGTCATTACGAAATAGAATATATACCCTCATTCCGATTCCTCCTCTGTTATTTTAATATCGTATGTTTTATAATCATAATTTGGAAATGGAGTAGCAGTTCCTTCTACAATTCTACTTGGACCTTGTGGTACTTTAATGGTTGAATACACAGCATGTAAAAATCCATCATTTCGATGCTCACTGAAATCATACTGCAATTGATCTATATGACCACAGAGTATCTTTACTCCATTGAGTGCATTGGCAGTATCAATGTTTGCTTTGGCAATAGCCTTCTGGTTGGTATATACTCGATGTTTAATTGCATTGATTACCATGCACCAAGGATGCATTCCTAACTTTTTGATTCTATTGAATCGGGGTAATCTACCTCTGCATATCTCACAATATTTCAGTGGGAACAGTATTTTGAATGTGAGATATATACCAGATAATACTAATATTAGTATTATTATTCCTATTATTATTCCTGTTATCATTTTTTCAACCTCCTTTTCTTTCTAGTAAAATTGTAAACCTCTATCTCCGAATCAACTTCAATTGGAACTATAGGAATATAATTTTTATTCTTTTCTACCCTACTCATCGCTTTTTCCCACAATTCCATAAAACCAAATGGATTATCAGTTTTATAAAAGACAATAGAATTACCTCTTTTGATAGTGTATGGTGGTCTAACAACTTGGTTCTTCTTTAGACATCTGCTGTGTATCTCCCCCGTCTTGTCTATACTAGACTGCCAAGGCCATATGATTTTATTGCATATCCAACATCTTTTCATTTTAATTCCTCTTCTAACATCCATTTTACTCTTAAATCATAATGTCTGCATTCGAAACATTCTTTTGTTTCATCAGCTTGATGTATACACTTTCTGCATTGGGGTGGTTCTTTCATGTTCCATCTGAACCCTGATGTTTTATAATTCTGTAATATTCTTCTGGCATATCGTCGTGTAATTTCTGCAATAATTCTTTTAATTCATACCACCAAAATGATGTTCTATGATATTCGCCTTGAGAATATTCATCCACAAATGAATAATATGCATCTAAAGATTCTCCTCCTATATCGTGAAATGATACCTCTAAACTTTTATCCTTGCCTGTTTCATATTTACTATAACCCATTATTTCACATCCTCGTATTCCACATCTACAGCATTCATCGGACTCTCTTTGAATTTCCTTCTGTATTTCGGTGTCCGTTTGTTCTCAATGAAATCAATGAATTCGTTTGGATCAATCTTGCCTGCTTCTTTGATATCTACTCCCATTGCTATACACTTCGGGCATCGATACTGCTTTAGAAATTCCAGAATGAATCCTTCTAATTCTTGCCACTCCTCGGACTGATTGATATTAACATTGAGTCTATAACTGGTTTCCTTGTATACACCAGCAGCCTTGAGCATATTATCGAGTGCCTGTTGAGCAGTCTTTAACTTATCTACAACATGGGCTTTGTAATATATTCGTTTTTCATCCTTTTCCAGATTGTCAGCATCGGACATGAGATTCCACAGTTCTTCCATCATTTTCGTGTAATTATCCCACGCTTCTGCTAACCATTGTTCTTTGGGTTTGTTTCCAGCATAGACTGCAATCTCGGATGCATATTCGTTCTGAATTTGCCAGACTCGGACTCTAGTTACAGGCATGTTCTTTTTAGCAAGGGTGTCTACAATTCCTTGTGGTTTCATTCCATGTCTGGTCAGCTTGATTACTTCATCGAAGATTGCCTGGGCTTTAGCAGACCGTCTACGCTGTCGTTGTTTCTGTTCGAATAGATGTCCGCATTTGGGACATTTGGGTACGAG
>CAZVNH010000022.1:9655-10363 GCA_964628575.1 uncultured Thermoplasmatales archaeon
GTTTTATTTGTCATTTTTCACACCTAATTTCAATAATTCAAATCTTTTATCTAAACATGCTTCTTTGATAAGGGTGTGTAAATCTGGTCTCTGAGAACATGATTGATCTAGCCATATAATCAGACAATCCAGACATATAGGTATATCTCTATCGGGATGTATTATATTTCGTTTGCACCATTTACATTGTTGTTTTTCTGGTTTCTTCTCTGGTATTTTCGATGAGAAATCCAAATCTTCTGGGCAGATACCATGAACTAGCATATACAAACAGGTCGGATTAACCATTGTATATTTTGAGAAACCAGCAGTATTGCAATGTCCACACATTCGGTATTTACAATCTGGCAGAGGATAATATTCCATTTCGGGTGGTACACCCCAGACCTCTTCTGGTGTAATCCTTTTTCTTGGTGAGACCTTCAACCATTCAACGGGTAGAGATCGACTTCCTATGAGAATACCACCAAAGGGGCAGACTAATGGTATAGTTGTAGATACATTATCCATCGTCAATTCGCAGTGACAAAAACAGTCTGTACATTTATATTTAATTCTCGGTACTTTTTTTGGCAGGTTTAGTCCTCCATAAATCCACTAGTTTTTCTATCATTGACTTCTGCATACCGATACCACCGAATTCGTAGTAATGGGACAGTTTCATTCTCTTTCGAGCATGAGCACCCGAATGTCGGGATAGTCGTTGTC
>CAZVNH010000022.1:10373-14225 GCA_964628575.1 uncultured Thermoplasmatales archaeon
CTGGATTTCTTTGCATTTGAAGAATAAAAGCGATTATTCCGTTTTGGATTCTTGATTCTCTGTCTGCTCGGATTGTTTATCATCAATTGGCTTTTGGACATCTTCTTCCTCCTTATATTCATCTCGCAATACGAAGCGGTATCCACAGGTATCTTTAACATTGATATATACAGGATCGTCTGGTCTAGCAGGGAAATGGTGACAGCGTTTGAATCGTTTGGGGTATATACTACATTCTGGTATTATTTCTGTTTCTTCGTGAATTTTCAACGAATCTAATTTGATTGCATGTTCTACACCTAACCATTTACACGGTTTATCTACAATCACATAATCCTTACCGTCTAGTTCGACTGAATCCCAAATACAGGCCATATGCTGTCCATGTTTATTTTCTGGTATAATCAATGGCATCTCCCGACAGCATCTACCACATTTCTTGCATTTACCTAATCGTTTGTATTTTGGATCAGCTTTGTTCCAATCAATTACTTCTGATTTTAGTGCTTCCTGTGCTCTGAGTGGTATTTCTGAATCCTTTGTAAATTTGACAGTCATGTTATTCACTCTCTGTTTTACTTTTATATACTGGTGCTGGATATACCCACGAATCCTCTGGTACAATTCCGAATTCTGATAATGTTTTAATTTCTACATTTTTGACAGCAATCAATTTGGCCTTGTTACCAATGATTGTTTTTAAAATATCGATGAGGTTCTTTTGCTCGCATTCAATCTTGATTTCGTATTCTGTCAAAAGTAGTCCTCCTCTGCTACATTTAACTAGATTATACATTGTTCTCGGAACTATATATAACTTTCGGTCAATGAATGATGTAAGAAAAAGTTTGGAGTCCGAAGGGGCATCTCGGACTCCGTATTTTACTCAGGAGGTGAGCAATTTGGTATAAACCAACATATCGAAAATCTGCGAGGTGAGTTCTCGAAAAAAGATTGCTACTAACATTGACCTGCCGAGTATATATAATTTTCGATTATATCTCATGGTTGCCTTCCTATTTAAACTTGACGGATATACCATGCTACTGATTAGCTTTAAAAAATGCATTTGCAAAACCAGAGGGTGTAATAGCTCGTCTTTCTGTTCTATTGAGCTTACCGTAATATTCAGGATGTATCTCTTTGGTTTTTAATTGATCGAATTTAGGTTTATCACACTCAATAGGATTTTTTTCTGGGATGTTGAAGTAACCCCACAAATGAGTTTTCTTTTTGTAATTGTCACCAAATTCGTATGGATGGAACTCAAATACTGGTTTACCCAAAAACCACTTCAACATTCCATTTGGATTTTCTAAACACCAGAAATTTAGTGGTGATTTCTTCTGGGTATCTTTCTCTATATGTTTCTGAGAAAACCATATAATTTTCAAGGATTGTATTACCAATTCCATTCCTTCTAATAAGTCTCGCTTCTTTTTTGCATTAGTTCTAGCAAATGAGAATTGAGTACACGGTGGTGCAGATAATATTCCATATACTTTATCTACAGGAATAAAAATGGGCAAATGTTTTCCTTGAAAAACCATGTAATTCTTTTTCTCCCCGAATTCGATTTGTGTTTTAAGTAAATCATAATCTGGCAATGTAATATTATAAACTCGATACCCTGCTTTCAAATACGGTCTCGACCAAGCTCCTGTCCCACCGCACAAATCCAAAATTATTTTGTCTGCATTCTTCATTCCGATACCTCTGTGTATAGATTGTTTTCCCGAGTATATATATTTTATCCGTGCTAATGAGTAGCACAGTACTTTGAAATCTCAATTTTTATTATAGTTATTTCTGACCATGCGACTACATCTCCAGCTATGAATGGGGCTATCTAATGATTCAGATAGTATTAGATGGATCAACACTGATATATCATAAGATATAGTTATATATACATACTATACAACATACAATAATGAATAGAGGGATAGTATTACAATAGTATTATAAGAGTATTATAATAGTAATAGAATAATAATAGAATACTCAATTGTTAATAACTTATTAACAAATAAATAATAACTTATTATTAATGATGATCCCCCTATTATAATAAGGGTATATAAAGAAAATATAGATTATCGAAAGTATTATATAGGTATAAGTATATCTCGAATTATAAAACGGAGGGTAATAATATGAATAACTTAAATCTACATGATATCGAGGAAATAGAACAATCGGTTAGTAAGAAATTGTATAATGAATATAGTAAGAAACATGTATATTCATTCAATATTGTATTTCGAGATAGTAATAATAAATGTTTTGAAGTAACAATATTTAGTAATAAGAAATTGAATTATAATACTAAATCAACAATATTAGGTAATGAATAGTATACAACTAAATGTTACATAGTAGGGTAATAAATCCACAAATATGGTAATGCAATAAAATATAAATATCAGAATTAATAAAAGTATATAAATGTAATGGAGGATAGCAATATGACCAACCATGATAAAATTTATTACATTATGCAGCTAGATAAATTAAAAAATAGCATTTTTCAACATTCATTAATTATATACGATGGCGTTGGCAATAAAACAAAAACAATGAATATCAATAATGAATCAATACCAATATTAATTAAATGGTTATTGGATCAGCTGGAGATAGATTAAAATGTCATTGCAGATAATAACCACAGATTATAAAACATACGATATAGATAATGTATATCTAGATAATATCAAAATCATTGAGGATATCAATATTATAAAATGGAGGAAATAATAATGAATGAAGATAAAGTAAATAGTAAAATTAAGCCATATCTAAAGAATAGATATTGTAATACACCAATTGAAATGACCAATAGTGAATATGTTGCTATGGAACTAGATACAATTACAATATCCCAGACATTGAATAGAATAGAATTAATTAAGAATGATCCAACAATTAAAATAGAAAAAAAACTACAACATAATTTAAGTCAAGAAAAATCAATGTATATTTAATATATGTGTGAGGGTTATAAATAAAAATAGAGGTTGATAAAATGTATATGACAAAAAAAGAAGTAATAAGAAAAATTAGAAATGTTATGGCAGGGTATGATGGCCACACAATGGCTATAGTAAGAAAATTAAATCGTGGATATGATGTATATACTACAATTAGTAATTATTCATCAGACAATCTTGGAAAAGAAGAGATGATCTTTAGGCATCAATGTAATGAAATGACATTAAAAGAAGCAAAAGAGCATTTAGAACAATTAGAACAAAATATTGAATCTGAATCGTATTAAAGCCAGTAAACCACTGGCTATATGTCGGTTAACCGATTCAAATACGGTAACTGGCTAATAAGAGGTTGATAAAATGGAAACCGAAATAGAAAATAATAATACTGGTGTTAGCTATTCGACTGTAAAATATGATAGTTTAGTCATAGATATACCCAAATTATGTAGTAATACAATTGTAAAAATACCATTAAATGAATTAAATAATTTATTAAAACAAAAAAAGAATTTATTACAGATAAATATTCATTAATTGAGAGTTATTCATTTATTGAATAACAATATAAATAAATGGAGATATTGGTATGAACCAGGATAGTTTATTGATAGAATATAGAGACAAACAATATTCTAAACATGAAAAGAATATTGTAAGGGCTAGTAGTTTATATTATGATATAAACTTAGATAGATTGTATTCTTATGGTAGCCATTTTATATTAGCCGTGAGATTAAAAGATAACAACGGTAATGATTTATTTCTAATCAATGGAGATAGATACAGTATAACAACTAGTTGCCACCAATCTAAAGCTATGTGGACTTTAAAACCAAATATACAAATACCGTTTAGC
>CAZVNH010000023.1:0-1845 GCA_964628575.1 uncultured Thermoplasmatales archaeon
TTTGTTGCTCGATGTTATTTATATCTTGTATTAGTTGTTGTATGGTTTCATCTTGAGTATCTGAGTTAGAATAAGCATTTGTTAGCTGTTGATTTATAATTGTTAATTCATCTTGTTTGGTTATTAACTGGTTTTGTAAAATTATAAGATTGTTTTCTGAGTTTTGAAGGTTAATATCTTTTTCATTGATATTTACTAAAACATCATCTAAATCTAATTCACTTAAAACCCTATCTACATTTAAATTTTGCAGTTCTATTTGTAATGTTTGTTTATCTATTGATAAATCGTCAATTTCTTGATTGATATTGATAATCTGCTGATTTAATGATGCAATTGTTGATTCTGAATTTGCTTTTTGTATTGTTAGTAGACTTATATCATCTTCAATATTTGTTATTTGAGGTTGATTTGTATCTATTTGTAGTTGTATATCTAAAAGTTGTTGTTCGGATGATGTTTTTTCTGAAATTAATATGTCAATTTCATCATTAATAAGAGCTAGATTTGTTTCAATATCGGTTTTTTCTTGAGTTTTTATATTAATTTGCTCTGTTAACGATGTAATACTTGCTATAGTAGTTGTTTTTTCATCTATTAATTGAGTATGTTCTGAGTTAAGTTGTGATAATAGGATTTGTTTATCTGTTAATAAAAGCTCATTTTGCTCTTTATCATCTTCGATTGTATTTATCTGATTTACTAAATCGTTAATAGTTTGGTTTCCAGTTTGAGAATCAATATATGCTTGCTGCAAATTATTGTTTAACGTGGTTAATTCTTGTTCTTTAATTCCAAGTTGAGTCTCAAGAGATATAATAATATTTTGTAAAATGGTTTTATTATCTTGCTGATTATCTATTTGAGTTTGTAAATCTTGTTTTTCTGTTTCTTTATTGTCTTTCAAAGAATTTAGTGTATTAACTTCGACACTTAAATTTTGAATATTTGACTCGATATTTGCTTTTTCAGTATATGCAGAATCAATTTCATTGATTTTCAATAAAAGATCATTATTTAAGGATATTATATCCTGCTGTTTTGTCGCTTTTTGATCCATTAACGATGTAATATCAGAATTAACTATTTGTTTACTGTTTTCAATATCATTGATTTCATCCATTTTATCTTGAAGGTTTTGTTCTTCAGTTTTAATCTGATTTGAATAATCTTCAATTATACTTCTTTTCAAGTCGATTTGGTCTTGAAGATCTATAATTTCTTCTTGCATACCTGTGGGATTACTAAGTAATTCATTAAGGTCTTCTTCTAATACTAATAATAATTGTTCCTCAGTATCTTTTTGAATATATAATGTATTTAAATCTTCAATAATTAAATTTACATTTTCTTGTTTTTCAATTAACTCTTGTTCAAGAAAATCATATTCAGCTTGTTTTATTCCAATATCATTTGATATTGAAGTGATTTCATCATTTAGTGTTTGAATGTCTATTTCTATGTCTGTTTTTTGTTGTTCTTTTATTTGAACTTCATTAATAAGATTTTGTAATTCAGCATCTAGTATTGCTGTTTCTTGTTGTTTATTTGATATTTGTTGAATGATTTGATCAATTTCTTGTGCTATATCATAATATTGATTATTTAATAAATCTAAAGCAGTTTGGTTTTGTAAAAGTAAATCTTGTTTTGTTTGTACTTCTTGATTAATATCTAGAATTTCGTTTTCTATCTGTGTTTTTTGTTGTTGTAGGTTTGTTATATATTGATTTTCTTGATTTGAATCTTCATATGCGTTTGTTAGTTCTTGGTTTAGTGTGTCTAGTTGATTTTGTTGGTTTGTTAGTGTGTTTTGTAGGTTGGTGATTGTGTTTTGTGTGTTGG
>CAZVNH010000023.1:1945-4835 GCA_964628575.1 uncultured Thermoplasmatales archaeon
TTTTGTTGGTTTGTTAGTGTGTTTTGTAGGTTGGTGATTGTGTTTTGTGTGTTGGTTATTTCTGTTTCTTTGTTGTTTATTTGTGTTTGCAGATCAGTTAATGTTTGTTCTTGTGCTGTTAGTTCAATAGAAAGAGTTTCGATATTTGATATCGATGTCTGATGTTGTAGTTCAAGATCTTGTTTTAATAAATTTTTTGATGTTATTTGTAAATCTAATGTGTTTATTATTTCTTCAGTTGTTGATTTTTCTAGTTCTAAAGTTTCATATTCATTATTAACTTGTAAAAGATCTTGTTGCTTTGATTCTATCTGAGTTTTTAGATTTTGTTGTATTTGAATTTTATCGTTTTTTTCAATATTATATAGTTCAATATTTGAGTTTATATTAATAAGTTGAGCTTCAACTTGTGTTTTTTCTTGTGTTTTATCGCTTATCTGTTGAGATAATGAAGAAATAATATTTTCGATGTTTGTTTTTTGTTGTAAAAATTGTTCATAATTTAACTCTTTTTCCGAGAGTTCTTGTTGGATTAGGTTTATCTGATTTTGCAGATTTTGTTGATTCTCAATTTTTAAATTTTTCGTATCTATTAATGCTTGTATCTCACTATCTAAATTAGATATATTGTTTTCAATAGTTTGATGTTCTGAATTTGCATATTCGATGTTTTGTATAACAATATCTAATTCTTGTTGTGTGATAGTTAGTTGTTGATTTAATAAATTAATATCTTGTGTTATTAAAGATAGATCGTTTTCGGCAATATTTATTTCTTGTATTTGATTCTCAATACTTGATTCTGTTATTGAGATTTGATTTATCAAATCTGAGATATATTGATTGTCTATTTGAGCATCTGCATAAGCTTGAGTTAATTCTTCATTTAAACTTATTAGTTCTTGTTGCTGTAGATCAAGTGTCTGCTGAAGATTATTAACTAGGATTTCTTGTTGTGAAACTAATTGTTGCTGATTTATAATTTGAGTTTGTATATCCTCAAGCTCTTGTTGTAAAACTATTGCATTATTTTCAAGACTTATTATATCAGTATCTATTTGTTGGATACTATTTTCAAGCTCATTTATTTGTAATAAATTTGAATTGATTTGTTCCTGAAGAAGAGTTATTTCATCGGATATTAGTATTTCCTGTTGATTAAGCTCGACTATCTGGTTTATAATATTTTCAAGATTTATCTGTTCATTTGTTATATCAATATCTAGTTGCTGTACATCAAAGATTAATTTGTCTAATTCTGCTTTCATATCTATAATTTCTTGTTCATATTTTGGATTTAATTCTGAAGTAGCAATTACATAATTTATTTCACCGTTTATATTTGTTTCAGATAGAGCTAACATATTAAATTCAATTAAAACTTCTTCACCAGCAAAAAGCTCATTAAATAGACCAATTATTTTATTGTCAGTAATTTCAATCTTTGCTGGTTTACTGCTGATAATTGAATCTTTATCAAGATTTAAGACATCAAATGAGGGTAGAACATTTACAAATCCGACATTTATTAAATCATAATCAACAATATTTTTTATTGTAATCCTAAATCTAATATTATCCCCGATATATGAGTAAATTTCATAAGACCAATCTTTTGATGCATCTTCTTCTAAATTGTTAATTTTCACTTGGACATTAACGCTTAACGCATTACATTCATTGTTATCAGATACATCAAAATCGACGATATCATCCTGATTATTTGCAGAATCATTATCTTGTTTTATTGATTGACTACTGATTATTGAAACTGTTGATAAAATTAGTGTTGAAAATAAAAGTATTGTCACTATTTTTCTAATCTTTATTTTCAAATTCATATATTTATTCCCCAATTGGTTTATTTTTATTTTAAATTTTATATAATAATATTGTTAGTTATATTATTTATAAGTTTTTATAAAAATATAAATAACTTACTTTACAATTATATCCCAAAAAATAAATATAGAATATTTAATGAGTTTTTATTATTACATTATATTACTAAACTTCCACCTAATAAAATAGAAGTTCCAACACATAAAAAAGCAGTAATAAGACCAACAAATAACATTTGAACTCCATATTTAATTAAACTTTCGTCACTAATTCTTGCTAAGTAAATACCAAGTAAGGTTAAAATAATAAGCGTTAATGCAACTGTTGATAAAAAAGCAATATCAGCGGCTATAACTCCAATATTTACTAAAAAAAACGGCGATATTACAATCATAGCAGCTAAGGCAGGTGATAAACCATCAACTAAAGCAGCGAAAACTGTAGCAAACCTATGAGATTTGTCATGAAGACCATTTTTCATATCTGTAAGCATTGCTTTTTCCAAGTCCTTTAACTTTTTTGTTCTCTCAGCTTTTTCAGTCATATACGCTCCACTAATCCCAGATGCACCCATTGCAATTGAACCTGCAACTCCAGCACTTATAATAACAGCTGATTGCTCAATATTACCAGATACATATGCTCCAATGACAACACCAAGCATTGTAAGAGCGCCATCAAAAGCATTCATTACAAAATATCTTCGAGTTATTGATCCAACATTTGAGATTCGGTGATATCGTTTCCACTTTTTTATTGTCTTATTGATTTTTTTAACCATGTGTTTTTTCACTCTTGGTTAAAATCTGCAATATTTAGAAAGGCTTAATACTTTTTGCTAAACCTGTTTTGTCGGGCTTTATCCGATAAAATGTTTTGTCGTTTTTTACACGACATAATAGAAAAGTATTTAAACTCACAAACCCACAAATATATTTTAGTCATTTAATTAAAATGGTGTAAATTTAATGCGCAGATCTGGATTATTCAAGAAAAAAAACATCGAAAATACGGTTTATGATATTCTGAAATCTAAATCTATTTCTCG
>CAZVNH010000023.1:4845-8944 GCA_964628575.1 uncultured Thermoplasmatales archaeon
CATTTATGTTTATCTTTTAAATAAAAACGGTGCAAAAACTGAGGATATTATAAAAGGAACAAAATTACATCCAAGTACAGTTAGAGAAACTCTTTCAAAGATGTATGATAAAAAACTTGTACAAAGAAAAAAAATAAAAAATGATTTAATTGGTAAGAATCCATTTATTTACTATCCAATTCCTCCAATAGAGCTTTTACAAAGATACAGTAATGAAATGGAAGATAGATTGAACCAGCTAGCAAGTATTGCTTTATCTAAGAGAAAAAATAAAAGAAAGAAGCTTGTGAAAATTAGTATAATCGAGGGGGTGGATCAAATATGAATTTTATATCATTTTCAAATCTTCTTGCAAAAAGACCTCGACTGGTTTTATTTGTTTTCACTTTAATTACTATAGTTATAGCCTTACAAGCAACTAATCTTTATATGGAATCTGATTTATCAAGTTATTTACCACGAGATGATCCTACACTTGTAATGTGGGAAAAGATCAATAAAGAATTTAACATTGGTCAAACAATAGTAATAATAGTAAATCAAAATGATAGATATCATGACGATATTAGAGATTATGAAGTTTTACAGGAAATGTACAAGGTTTCATATGTTTTACTTGAAAAACCTCTTAATGAAGGAAAGGAATCAGGAATTGCTTCTATTCAGAGTATTGCTACACAAATAAGTGATTTAAACTTTAAAGAAAATGGAAAAATTGGAATTCCAGAAAACAGTGATAAAATATATGACTATATGGAAAACTTTGAGGTAAAAGCTACAGAAGGAATCCTTTATACAGACGATTTCAAGTATGCAATTATAATAATTCAGCTTAAAGAGAATGCAGATTTTAATACAGTTTTAAATAATGTAAAAGATGTTGTTAAAATAGAAGGAAATGACGAAACACATATGGAAATTACTGGTACAATTGCAATGCAAGAGGCAATGCAAAGAGAAAGCATGAAAAATCTAATTCTTATATTTCCAATTGCTCTTGCTTTAGTTGCAATTGTAATATTCTTTTTCCATAGAAGTTTTAAAGGAATTATTATTGCTTTTATACCACCTGCATTTGCACTTGTTTTAACATTTGGAACTCTAGGTATATTTGCCCCAGAACTTACCATTATCTCAGTTGCAATAGTAGCACTTTTGATGGGTCTTGGTGTTGATTACTCTATTCATCTGATGAATAGAATGGTTGAAGAAAAAAATATTGAAGATAAAATAAAAAGAATAGACTATATAATAAAAACAACTGGAAAAGCAGTACTACTTTCGACAGTTACTACAATTATTGGATTTGCATCTTTAATGACATCAAGTATGCCTCCTATGATTACATTTGGTTTTGGATGTGCTCTAGGTATTCTTTACTGTTTCATTTCTGCAATTATTCTTGTTCCATGCTTAGTAATAATTCTTAAATTTGAAAAAACAGCTAGTATTCCAAAATGGAGAACATTTGCTAAATTCACTCTTAATTATCGTAATAGAATCATAATTCTTGCAAGTTTCTTTGCAGTGATGTCATTGATTTTAATCCCTCAGATTAAAACAGATGTTAACTATTATGAAATGGCACCAGAAAACGTTCAAGAACTTGATGCAATGTACGAATACACTGAGAAATTCGGTGGTGGTGGAAACTATAATGCATTATATTTTGAATGTGATCCATTTGGACTTGATGATCCAGCAACTATTGAAGCGATATATGAGATGGAGAATTTAATTAGAGCAAAAGGAGTGACTGTAACATCTATTGCATCTAGTTTAAAGGATATGAATGATATACTTAGTACTAATGTTATTACTGAAACATTTAGAAATTTAACAGAAATTGATAATATTTTATTTGATAGAATAGCTGAAGAAGGAATTGTTGATGAAATTCATTCAAAAACTCTGATTTCTGTTGCTATACCTATAGGTTTAAGCTCTGAAGAAACTGAAGAGATAGTTTATGCAATTAATGATATAACAGCTGATTATACAAATAATAATAAAATTCCAAATAATGGACATGTTTCAGAGTTGATAGGACAAGATGCAGTAAATGTAGCTGTTAATAAGAAACTTTCTGATGAACAGGTACAATCGATGATGATTGCATTAATATTGGTTCTTGCTGCTTTGATATTTATTTTTAGTTCAACTAAATTTGGAGTATTAACAATGATACCTGTTTTCTTTGTCTTAATGTGGGAGCCTGGTTTTTTAATATTAAGTGATATTCCGCTTTCACCTGTAACAATTACCATAGCATCAATAATGGTTGGAATAGGTATTGATTATGGTGTTCATATAACTCATAGGGTCCGAGAAGAAATGTCAAAAGGTCAAGAAAAAACAGAAGCAATAATAAATGCAGTTGATAAAACAGGTTTATCTTTAGTCGAAGCTGCATTAACAACTGTTGCTGGAATGGCATCAATACTCTTTATCGGTATTCCTGCATTAAGTGAGTTTGTAATTGTAATAATATTTATGGTTTCTATGTCATGTATAGCAGCAGCTTTAATTCTGCCTGCAATCTTCAAATTTAAATTTGTTAAATAAAAGAATTAATATTTTCTAAAATCAATCATTTATATACATTTGTTCTTTGTTTAAAGTTAGTATCCCTTGTTTCCCTCCAACAATAACTTCATTTACAAGATCGATAAATAAACCATTTTCTACAACTCCTGGTATAAGATTAATATCTATTTCCATTTGAGCAGGATCCTGAATTCTTTCAAAATCACAGTCAAGAATATAGTTACCATTATCAGTAATAAATGGCTCATTTTTCATAACTTCCCTTAGAGAAACATCACATCCAAAATCTTCAAGAGTTTTTTTTGTTGAGGTCCAACCAAATTTTACAATCTCAACAGGTAGAGCAAAATCAATTCCTAATGCTTTAACAATTTTTGAGTCATCAACAACAATTATTACTTTTTTTGAGTTAAAAGCAATAATTTTCTCTCGTGTTAGTGCTCCACCTCCTCCTTTTATTAGATTAAGATTTGAGTCAACCTCATCAGCACCATCAATTGTAATATCAATATCTGGATTTTCATCAAGTGTTGTAAGAGGTATATTTTCCTCCTTTGCAATTCTTTTGGTATGAATTGATGTAGGAATACCTTGTATATCTAAGCCTTCCCTGATCATTTTTCCAAGTTTTCTTATAGTATATTCTATAGTTGAACCTGTTCCTAGTCCAACAATCATTCCATCCTCAATATATTTTACTGCTTCTTCACCAGCTAGCTTTTTCAGCTCTTCTCGTTCCAAAAATTCACCAATCCTGTAATCATCATTTAGTACAAAAATATGTATGTTATATCTAATTTTAATTATTTAGTTTTAATTTAAAAATAAAATATTACTAAAATGAAGAATCTAAATTTCGTTTTTTATAAATTTTAAAATTATTTTCATTTTTTTACAGTGTTTGTATTTATTGTATAACCTTTGGTTTTGTTTTTATTTAGCTCGTCAGCCCAGTTATCCAAATCTGCCTCAATCCAATCCTTAATTGATTTTAAATGTAATTTATTTATGTTCATTTTTTCGCTATGTCTTTTTCTAACAAGATCCTGCAATTTTTTAGTTCCATTTTTAACATTAGTTATTTTATCTTTATTTTGATGATCTGAACAAAGTGGTTTTTTAAATTTATTCATCGAATATTGAAACATACTTTTGGTAATTGTTTTTTTACAAATAGTGCAATAATATCTCTTGAAGTCCTCCACCATATTATAAAATCAAAACAATTAATAGTTTAAATAACTCTCCATATTATTAACAATTTGTTTTGTAAAAACATCCACCATCTTGCCATTTTTAATCAATTCTTCTGCATCTAGTACTAAATTCTCAATTATATTTTTTGATTCACTTACTAAATTATATGCTGCCTTCAAATCTAATGCAGCAGGACCTGTTGAAACTTGAATTTCCCCTTTAGATTCTTTATCAATTTGCTTAATTGTTTTATCTTGTTGCTTTATATCTTCTTGTTGTTTTCCACATTTGGTACAAAACCTTGCTTCAATAGGAAGCTCATTTCCACATTCTATACAATATTTAGACAATTTCC
>CAZVNH010000023.1:8954-14127 GCA_964628575.1 uncultured Thermoplasmatales archaeon
TTGATAGAATTTAAAGATTTCTAACGACTTCGCTTTCTCAAACTTAGTAGTTGATTTTTTAAAGAAAATATAAATAATAAATAACAGCTAATTCATCATTTATATCTATTTTTCCATTTTTGACTAGCTATTCTCTGAGACTCTTCTGAAGTACGTCCTCTACCCTCAACTTTTCTATTTTTATCTGATATGGTTGTTTTGTGATGACTACCCAATCAAAAAGTGATTCTTCTAACCAAGTCTCCTTTTCAGTTCTTGATTTTGGTTTTCCTATCATTTTTATTTTTCTCCATATATAATTTACCGATATTTATTATTGCGCCTCGGATTTCTTTCTGGTTTTGAGTTAATATCAGCGATGTCTTCGAGCGTATTTCTCCCCTGCTTCCTTTCCCTCATTATATGCATCAGACATGATACCTTCATCAAGAAAATCTTCAGCAGCTCGTGCCATACAACCGATAATACTTTCAATTGGTCCTTCTCTGTCTACTTCTTTTTCTCTTTCTACACCACGAGCAAAACCTTCTTCTTTTTCTTCTTCCTCATCATTCCAAAATATTCCTATTTTTCATCACCTCAGTTTCTAATAATCATAATATAGTACTTATTCTTAAATATTGTATAAAGTTGCCTAAGATAGCAACCAAAACAACCATTAAAAGCTAAACTTGCTATATTGAATTGGTCGAGACTATGGTTATTAATACAAATAATGATTTGATATGTAAAGTCATGGGTATATCAGAACAATCTGTCGAATTATTGGAGTTAATTTCTGAAGTAGCTCCTATAAACCAGATTGAACTTACAAGCAAAATCCTCTCAAATAAATTAAAAAAACCAAATGTTTCAAAAGATTTGATTGATAAAAAAAAACCAGGGATTCATAGGAAATGTTGGACTTTATATAAAAAAGAACTGATTATTGATGAACCTAAATCCGTAAAAAAAAGATATTATTGTATACATGAAAAAACTTTCGAGGATTTGAGAGAATACCTCTCTCATATTGAAAATAATGTTTTAATTAATATTCTCTTAAATATTCCTGAAAATATTGTACCTAAAGATGAAGAGATAGAGGTTGATAGTTATTTTAAAAATGAAGAAGAATTATACAATAAAGGAGAGATGTCTTCTGCGATAAAAGAATTACTAAAACATGATGATAAAAAACTTAAAAAACTACCTCTTTCTTTTGAATCTAGGAGACAGAGGTTACTAGGATGGTCTTATTATCATAAAGGTCTTAAAGAAAAAAAAGAGAAAAACAAAATTTTAAATGGAGAGAAATCCAGAAGGGCTTTTAACAGAGTCCTCAGGATTGGTTCCTCTCTTGACATTGATTCTGCTTTGAATGGATTGATTTTGACCTATGAGTACCTTCTACAACAACATGATAAAGCGTTAATTGTAGCTGAAAAAGCTATTAACCAAACTAATAACAAAGACTTAAAAGTCAGATCATTGAATGCAATAGGATTGATAGAAAAGCACAAGGGTAATTTTAAAAAGGCGATAGAGTCATTTGACGAGACGATTATTATAGCAAAAGAAATAGGAGATTTAAGAACTGCTGCGCACGCTACAAATAACAAAGCCAGAATTTTAATGGAACTTATTGGTTTGATACCATTTAATGAAAAATATAAGAGTAACGTAGAAGCTCTTTTTTTAGAAGCAATATCATTGTATAGTAAATCAAAAGAAGAGACTGGAAAAGATGTAAAATTTCATGTCGATGGAGTAGAGAAAAAGCTTAAGGAACTAAAGAAAAAGTAAATTAACTCAGTCTTTTAATTCTTTTCAACACTTTTATATACAAGTTTTTGCGATTTTAATTGATGGTAGTTAAAAAACTAATTGAAAAGGATTGTAAAAAGATAGCTAAATTGATTAATGAAGGTCATCAAGTTAAGGATCTCGCAGAGAGATATGGTGTGCATAGAAGTGTTATTTATAGAAGATGCAAATCACTTTATGATTCAAAGAAGATACCTGTTGAAACATGGAATAAAGTCATTAAAGCAATTGAACAAGGCTATACTAAAGCAGAGGCAGCACAATTGTATGGTTTGAATATTGGAACTGTATGCAATCTAACAAGAGAGATAGGAATACAAGGGCATCGTTCACAAGGCAATCATATCATTCGTAAAAACGGAATTAAACTATTGAATAGGTTGATGACCGATGGCTATCTTATATCTGATTTTGTAGTATCAACAGCTCGTAATCTACAACAAAAATTTCCAATAATAAGAAGTGCAAGATATAAGGATAAAACATTCTTCTATCTACCTGGCCGAGAAGAAGAGACTATTGAAGCTTTTTTCCGTGAGAAGCCTGATCGAGTAATTGGTTATAGTGCTATAGAGGAACTCTCATATCTGTTGGGAGTAAAGATTTCCAATAAAAATCAAAGAAATCTGTTAGATAAGTTCAAGAAGAAACATAATAACTACTGGAAAAGCAGACGACTTATTCAGAGAAGTATAGATGATTGGATTGAAGAACCTCAATCTTCTGATATAAGTTTTAGATTGATAACTAAATAGCAAAATTTTAAATGGAAATATATATCAAACAATTAAAAAATAAATAGATTTTAATTTGATAAAATATACATGAAAAATGTTATGGATCAAGAAGATTATAAAGAATTTAAAGCTCTCACCTACATAACTATTGGTATAATTGGATTATTTTTACCAATTTTAGTTGGATTGATTTTATTCGGAATTGCTGCAATAGAATATACCTTAAGTTCTTTTGATATTTTATTGAATATCTCTTGGGAATTAAATTGGATTGTTAATCTATATATTATTGTATTTTCAATTAGCTTTTGGTTATCCTCTTTTTATTTAAATGCCATAAGCATTATAGCTCAAAACTATTCAGACATAAAATCAACATATGCTGATAGTATATTTATTAAATTAAAAAGAAAAACATTCCATTTGTTTAAAATAATTACATTTGTTATAATTCCCATTATAATATTTCTTTGTACTTTTTTTTACCATTCAACCAATTCAATGATATATTTTATCAGCTTCTATATTTATTTTTCTTACTTGATACTCTCTGTTAATAACATACGTAATACCATACATTTTTTTTCATATAGAATTGAATTTATAATTATCGGATCTTATTCGATTATTGGAGTTACAATATTATGGTTAATACCTACATTACATCCATTTTTTTTAATTACAAACTTAGTGGTAACCAGTGAAATAGTAATAAATGGATTATTTAATTATTGAAACATGGTGATGATGAAAAAGGTAGTAATAAGCACAAAGTTACTGATGCTCTTGCTGAAATCGGTGGTGATTATGTTTTAATGCCCTTATTAATGTTTTAGAGGAAGAGATAGAGAGAAAGAGCGATGATAGTTCATTTATATCTACTCTTATCGAAGATTTAGGAATTATGGGTGATTCTCGAGCAGAAGAAACAATAATTAAAGCTTTTTATCATCCTTCACAAAATATAACTGCAGTAGCTTTTTCTGCATTTGAAAATTTTAGAAATCCAGAATTGATTGGGTCTATTATAGATAGATTAAAGGAACAATTCAAGAGATATTCAAATAGAAGAACGGGTTTTGAATTTTCCTATTATACCGAGAGCATTGAATCTTTGATGAAAATTAATGATGATAATTATGAATTTATTGAAGATATAAATCAATTAGAAAAATTTATAGATTTGTACTATAAAGAAGGGGATTTTGATGAATGCAAAGTATTATTAGACAGAATGAAAAAATTATGCTAAATAATAGATATAATAAGAAATAAGATTATTAGAATTATATATTTTTAGTTACTGCCTTCTTTCTCATATTATATATTATTAAGCTTATAATAGATAATCTAATCCTTTTACTTAATTCTATACTATTGAACCTTGTTTCTTTCTCATTTTTTTACATTCAGAAGTACTGTTTTAAACGAATTAATTTCCTCAAACCAAGTTATCATCATTATTAGTAATATATGCGGACTGCATTTTAATAAAACATTTGTATTTATAATTTTTAAAAAAAATATTGATAAAATAATAATTGAAAATATCGTTATTTAGATTTTATTAACAAAACAAATTTCTTTTTATTTATAAGAATCCAAGATATCATATTTTTTTTATTCTCTAAGGCCGAATATTACAAGTTCTCCAGTTGTTATATATTTTGTGATTATAAAAAAAGGATGCATTGATGGAATAAACCATAAGACACTCATTCCAATAATAGAATACAGTCCTATTAAGGACATTGAATTATTATCAAAATTAGAAATTGTAATTAATGATATTAACAATAAACAAATATAAGAATAATATATTAGATATGAAAAAGGTGTATTGTTAAAATAATCAAAATAATTAAAAAACATTCCAAAACTTGGTATTAAAACAAACAAAACGATTTTTATAAAACGCTTAATCCTTCTTTTTTTTGAAAAATATGATCTATTAATATTATCATATTCATGAACAAAATTTAAGATTGTAAACTTTCTGAATGCAGTTATATATAGAGAAGTTAACCAAAGGCTTAATGGAATGATTACGAGATAAATGTTAGTTATTAAATTAAAACTCCAGTTAATACTTATAGAGATCCCAATATATGAGAGAAGTATGTTGATTAATGCAATCATAATGAGTATTAATCCTATATATACTGGTAATAAAGCACCATGGATAGCTAGACCAATACGAAGATTATCTAAACACATTTAATTCATTGACCTAATCTTTAATAATATTTTGAGTTAAAATATTTTTTTCGTAAAACAAATCTTTGATTTATTATATCAGTTTTTTTTAAGGTATTTATTAATTCCCCTCTGTTGCCTTGTCATTCCTTTGTAGATTTTTACCTTTGAAAGTACTGTTGATGAAAGAGAAAGTAAAGATTTCTTTCCGTTTGTCAGAAGAATTAAAGGACTGGATAAACGTTTATGCATTTGATTATTTTGAAAAGCGTTTTAGATTATTACCCAAAGTATAATATAACATTCTACTGTTAAATTTTTTATTTTTTATTAATATGTTTTATATAATATTTTTTTTAAGAAAGATTTATTAAATAACAAATTATACATTTTTTATAGTGGAGGAAGAATTTTTATGAGGAAAGTAAGACATA
>CAZVNH010000024.1:0-14008 GCA_964628575.1 uncultured Thermoplasmatales archaeon
GAATAGTACTAGTGGATGGACTTCTTGGACGTTTTACTTAATGTCCTTTACTCTAGGTGATGATGATGGAATGTATTATGTTGAGTTTAATTCAACCGATAATCTAGGTAATAGTGAAAGCAGTACTAACTGGACGATATGGGTTGATAACACCGCGCCAACTTCAGTACTTTATAATCAAACGCATAGTACTTATGGATATGATTATTATCAAAATAGCTCTTTAACAATAACAGGTTCAGTGAATGTTTCAGGTGAAGCTAATGGATCAGGTTTATTGAATGTTACATTATATTATTGGTTTAATAATGCTTCAACTAATGATACAAAATTAAATGGAAACTGGGAAGGTCCATTTTATTATTCATCAAACACAACTCCTTGGATTAATCTATCTGCTGTTACTTGGAGTTTTGATTTTATTAATGAAACAGGGTATTACAGATTCTGTACGATGGCCTTTGATAATCTAACAAATAATGAAACTAGACTGGAAATAGGAGATGTTAATGATACAGAATGTTTGTTTAATAATACTCATCCAAATGCGCCTAGTAGACCAACAGGTGATACTAGTGTAACAGAAGGTGAATCTAAAACATATTCCACAAAAGCAATTGATGTAAACAATGACAATCTATCTTATGGATGGGATTGGAATAATGATGGAGTTGTAGATGTATGGGATGATAATAGTAGTAACTATTATTCACAAAATTCTACAGTTAGTTATTCTCACACTTGGAGCTCTACTGGAACATATTATGTAAAGGTTAGAGCTATGGATGAACATGGTGCATTGAGTGCATGGTCACCATCATTAACCATTACTGTATCTAGTTCTGGTCCATCTGGTGGTCCATCTGGTGGAGGGGGTGATGTAACACCTCCAACAACACCTGATAATGTGCAATGTACCACACCGAATTCTGATAGTACTCCCTCTTTTAGCTGGGTGGCCTCGACCGATAGTAGTGGAATATCTGGATATTATGTTAAAATCGACAGTGGAGATGACACATGGGTAGATGATGTACTTACTTGGACTTCTTCAGATGTAATCACAGATGGCTCTCATACATTTTATGTTAAAGCAAAAGATGGAAGTGCAAATATTGGAGAATATGGAAGTTGTTCATTTACAATATCTACATCCTCTTCTAGTGGTACAGCACCAATAGCTGATGCAAATGGACCATATACAGGATTACAATACGCAGATATTATATTTAATGGCTCGAGTAGCACTGATTCCGATGGAGTAATTACTTATTATAGATGGGACTTTGAAAATGATGGAACATATGATACAGAGTGGCTTTCAACATCAACCACAACTTTTAATTATAGTTCATCAGGATTATTTACAGTTAAACTTCAAGTAAAGGATAACGATGGTTTAACTGATACAAATACTACAACAGCAAATATAACAGCTGATTCAGATGGTGATGGTTGGTCTGATGAAATAGAAGAATCCTATGGAACAGATCCATATGATGAAAACGATTATCCTGAAGATACAGATGGTGATGGCATTCCAGATGATGATTCACCTGATGGTAAATATACAGGTGATGACGATGATGATAACGATGGAATAGATGATGAAATGGAAGAATCCTATGGAACCGACCCAAAAGATAAAGATGAATCTCCACAAGATACCGATGGAGACGGTATTCCAGATGATGATTCTCCTGATGGTAAATATACAGGTGATGACGATGATGATAACGATGGAATAGATGATGAAACAGAAGAAAGCCTTGGAATGGATTCAAAGGATTCAAATGATGTAAAAGAGGTAAATATTGGAGGAACAACAAATTATATTCTTGATACAAATAAAGATGGAATACCTGATACTTATTATGAGGCATCTACTGGTAGAACATCAGCAATCAAAAATATTGATGGGGTAAAATATTATCTAGATACTGATTTTGATGGAGAATGGGATCAAGTTTATAATTCAAATCTAGGGAGTACAACAGTATATAAATCCGAAGAGGAAAAACCTGAGGAAGGAATTCCATGGTTTGTAATAGTATTAATAGTTGTAATAATAATTATTCTTATTATAGCATTATTATTCAAATCTGGATATCTATATATAGAGGAAGATGAAGAAGAACCTAAAAAATCAAAACCTTCAGAAAAATCTAAACCTAAAGAGGATACAAAGAAACAGACATCAGATAAATCAACAAAAAAGAAAAAATAAAAACTTACTATCTTTTTTTTCCTTTTTTATAAAAAATTATCAAGCAATTAATTATAGTTATTTGTATAGTAAATCAAAAGATCAATTATCTTATTTCAGCTTTTAACCGGCTAGTGCTCCTATTATGAACCAGATTGATTATATAAGAGAGAAGCTAAATTTTTGTGTAATAAAGATATAAATTACATAAATTTACCCTTACATTTTAACAATAATTTAAAAAATATGTAATTTGTAGAGGTAAAAATTGCTAAGTTATAGAGCATGGGCGAGCAATATTGTAACCAGTTCTCGGTTACACTCTCTGATCAGTTTGGCCTGAAAAACTTTTATAATCTGCTAGGTGTTATCTCTTTTATATTGCAAGTTTTACACGTTATTGATGGTAAACTATATCTGAAGTTTTTGTATATATTTTTTAGATGATTAATTATCTTTACGAAGAAGAAATAATTGAAATCAACAGATTATGTTTAGATGCAAGTAACGAAATTGAGGAATTTATTATAATACAACCTGAGGACATTGGATTTATCCTAAATTTTGTCTCTAAAAATTTTGATGACATTTACGAAATATCTTTAGCATATTGTATATCTTTAATTGTTCTTCATCCTTTTAAAAATGGAAATCATAGAACATCTTTGATTGCTGCAGAGCATTTCTTATTAAAAAACAATTGCCAGTTTGTTGGAAATGAAGAATCTGATTTAAAAATACAAAAATGGCGAATAGCATTTGAAGAGAAAAATGATTTAGAAAGAGAATTTTTTAAAGTTGCTTGTGTTGAGGATCACAAAAAGAGATCAGAAGAAATAAAAAATATTATTAATACAGAATATGGGAAAAACATTGAGAAATGGTTAAAAGATAATTTTAATGAATCTTAGAACAATAAAGAATTGATTTTTTTCTACTCTCTACTAACTTTTTTAGAGAATATTTTTCTTTTTCAGTCAAATGTTTTTTCTTCATTATACTACTCACTTACTTAATTATATGATAATATCTAGTACTTATAATTTTTTCTTTTGATGAGGTGTCCTTGATTTCCGATATTGTTTTTAATTGATCATCAGAATATTCAACCTTTAGCATTTATCAAGTTCCTCTAGGAATTCCTTTGCAGATTTGGATTTGAATTTTCCTTTTTCATAGGATTCCCATGCTTTTTCAACTCTTTGAGCAAATTCAATTTCCTGCCTGAGGTCTTTTGCTAGATCAACGATTTTTTTTAATATAAATTTGTTTTTTTCTTTTATTATGATGAATTCGTCTCCAACTGATATGTCTTTTCTCAAATTACTTGGAATTACGATTTGTCCCTTTGAGCTTATCTTTGTAATTGCGACTTCCATAATATCATAAGGTAAGATATGTCTTACATAATTTATATATTTTTCTATATCTGCTGATAAAAAATTGTTTATATTCCTTATAAAACCTGTTTAGAGGTTATTGAAATTATTAATTTTAATAAAAAATATATAAATAACGGCTTTGCACATAAATAGGAGAATTTGTGTGTAAAAATCAGATTTGCACATTAATTCTAGGACATATTAAAATATATATTTGTATAATTCTTTATATATGC
Source organism: uncultured Thermoplasmatales archaeon (assembly GCA_964628575.1). GTDB lineage: Archaea > Thermoplasmatota > E2 > DHVEG-1 > DHVEG-1 > CAZVNH01. The sequence continues at coordinate 3,825 of CAZVNH010000024.1, forward strand.
ATTAAACTTCCTCTTTGCCATTAGATTATTTTTTCTGAACATTGTAAATTTCTTGGAGATATTTGATCGCCTCAGATTTATATTGTCCATAAATTAAATTTAAATCAATGTTTTTAAAATCGTCTTTTCCTTTTTCTTTATTCCAAATTATTAGTTGGAATCCTTTATTATTTATTGTAATTCTAGATATGAAACATCGTTTTACTTTTTTGTCATTTCGAAATTCTCCATAGTTAATAGGATGGCCAGTAGTTAAATTTCGAAGATCTCTTAATTGTTTCCATGCAGATTTTTTTGTTTTCAATTTTTTCTTTAAAAAGATTTTATAAAGATTATTAATTGAATCTTGTTGTAATATAATTGCCTGAAAAAAACCATACAACCTTAGATATTTATTACCATCATTTTTACCAAAACCTTTAGATTCAAAATCTAAAAGAGCAAGACAAGAATCCTCCAAAGTGTCCATAGCAACACAAATAATATTCCAATCATCAATGTGCTTCTTAAAACACTTATCATAAAGATTTGCTTTATTTACATTGTCTCTTATTTTTCTTGCTGTTTTCAATATTTTTTTCATTTTTTCTCACTTGGTTTTAAATGTTACGAGTATTATGCTTTTTGTAATACTCTGAATACATTTCAGTCAATGCTATTGGATCATCTATCATACGTTCGAAAAATTTGCTCAGTTCTTTGTCAATAGCCCAACTCTCAAAAAACAGCTGTGCGAGGCATTCATGATCTCTAAACGGATTTCTTCCTTTATATCTAGCTTTTTCTATATCTCTGTGAGCAACATCATTTCTGATCCGATTAATTTCTTCTAAATTAGAGAAATCTGACGATGGGAAAGAATCTAAACAAGGCTTTAAAAGATTAGATATACTCATAAAACTCATTTTCCTAATCGTTTTTTCCAGTTTCTCCGTTTGTCTTGTATTTTGTTGTTCTTTATTTGTCTTAAAGATTAACGGTAATAGTTGATGATAGAGAATTTGTTTAAGTCGAAGTTCTACGTTTGCATGTATATCTAGTATTGTTGATCGAATCAAATGTTCTTGCTCAGAGAGCGAAGAACTCCACTCCCTTACTTTAATACGAACTTCTTCTGGAGTTTGACAATTTATCAAATCTATAAAATGATTATTTTTTCTTTTCATAAATTCTTACTTATTTCATCTAATTTTTTTCTATCCCAAAGCTCAACATCATTAACCTGAGCCAATTCAAAAGCACTTTTAGTAAAATCACCGGTTGTAACAACCAATGATTTTTCTGCATTATAATATTTTTTCGAGGCTACAATCTCCTGAATAGCCTTATTAGAAACACTTCCAATATACCTTTTAGCTTGTACTACTGTTTTTATTCCGTTTTTCGATATAATTAAATCTGCACCTTGGTCGCCAGATTTTGGAGTTTGAATTACTGTATACCCCAGTTTAGTAAACAAGTTTTTAAGATATGCTTCAAAATCATATCCATTAATATTTTCAAAATTTGGAATAGTTATTTTTTTATCTTTTTTAGAAAATAGATCCTTCTCCAACTCTCCAATTTTATCATCTGGTGTTTCTTTCTTTTTCAATATTAAATCTTGTGGCAATTCAATTAATGAAAATAGTTCTGAAATAATTGTAATATAATTTAGTTGAAAATCTAATTTTTTCATGATGAAATATTCATTAAGTTTTTCAATATCTTCTAGAAATTTTAAATAAATTTTACAGGTATTAATTAAATTCGTCCTTTCTTCGATAGAAATTTTTTTCATATTCTTTTTTCTATAAGTTTCAAGTTCATCTAGTGAAATCTCATAAACTTTTTTTAACAAATCATAATCATTTGTAATCATTTGCCCATCTATATCATTGGACATTACTGGATAGCTAAAAATCCTCGCAAGACCTTGAAACTGTATACTATTCATTGTTCTACTTGGAGAATGGTATCTTTTTTTATTGTATTCATCCATCTTTTCTAACCAATATGGTATGATTTCATATAGTTTAGAAAGAAAATCGATATCATTTTTACTAATGTATTTTTTGATATAATCTCTTCTCTGTTGTTTAATCTTTTTTTGCATATCGATAAAGCAAGATTCACATAATACCACTGAATTATTCAACTTATGCCGTTTTTCTAGGAGACTTAATTTTCTTTTACATTCATTACAATTAGTCATTTTCTCACTACTCTAATTTATTTGAATTATCAATAAATTGGTTTAAATTTTTTAATTTTTCTTCCCTCTTTTTCCTCAGTTTTAGTACAATCTTTACACAAAACTTTAGTAAAAATTAAAAATTTTTTATAATAGCTTGCACATATTCTACAGATACTTTTTCCACAATTACTACAATAAAATCCATGGGATTTCCAGAAGCTTTTATTATGAGAAATTGATCCGCATTCGTTACATAAAATTCTGGCTTGGTCTACTGATTTGTTACATATTTCACAAGTTGAAACATTTTGTTCATAAACATAAAAATCATATATTCCATTGTCTGCAATCTTAAAGTATCTATTTTTGCCCATCAGATTAAAATCGATTTCATTTTCGGGAATATATGTTTGTTTTATATTAGATATAAAAATATCTTTGCTTTTTGGTATACAATTTTTTGTATATGAAACATTATTTCTTCCGACATAACTAACATTTTTTGTATGTTTCCTTGTAATATGATTAACAAATTCATCTTTTGCATGATTAGAGAGAAGTTTAAATGGAATAATATTGACATTGTGTGTATTACTTGAAACAAAGTTTTTAGGTGTAATATTAATAAAACGTTGTGATAATTTTTCGTCAAGAGTATTACCATTAGTTCCACTAATAAATATAGTTCCAGTATCATTTTCTGAGTGAATAATCCCAACACTAGTTTCAAAAACAGCATCAATATTATATTTTGCAAAATAAATGGGTTTTAAACATATTTTTCTATTTATAATTTTAATATTGTCGATAATTTTCTTTGGTTTTGAAATTAATTTTTGCTCAAGATGTTGTGATAAATTATATTTTAAATTTTCATCATTTGTGATAGGATATGTATAAACACTTCCTGACTCCATAGCTGTTTTTAGCGTTAATCCCGCCCTAGAAGACAAATCAAATAACAATCGCTTATCTATAAGCTCAATGGGAGGGTGGACTTTATTTGCATATTCTATTGCTCCCTTTGAAAAAACACCAGTAGTAATTACAATCCACTTTATAGCTCCTTCCGAAATAACTGCGGAATGCAATTTTTGTTCAACTGGCCTACCTATTGTCCTGTCCAAATGATGTTTACATTCAACAAATGTCTTACCCTCTTCTGAATAAATAATTAAATCTTTACCCAAATCATTAACAAGAGGCGTTCGTTCAACTTCGTTATCTGATATTCTTAAGAAAATAAGTTGACATAATTTTTCAAATTCAGATGCATCAATTGTATCCAGATGTATGGTTTTTATACCTTCAGCATTTTGAAAAGTTACTTTTTCAATTTTATTATTGTGTGTATACGAATAGTCCTTTGGTTTAATTTGGTTTTGAATATTTTTTGTTTTTCTATTGTTCTTTACGCTTCTTTTTACTTGCTTAGCTGTTTCATTTAGAATCATTTTCATTAATGAATTTGCTAATGAAGATCTCCCCATTTAATCAGCTCTATATTCTATTCCTATACTTTTTTATTTTTTTGGTTTAACAATAATAATCAATTTACCATTTTCTGCTTTTAATGTCCAATCGAGTTTATCCCCTTCTTTTAGATTAAAATGGCTCATTATACCTGCTGGAACTGTAGTCCTGTAGGAATTAGCTATTGTTGAGGCTTTAGCTATTGTAGTTGTAAAACCCATAATAATCATACTATATATCAAATTCGCCATATATATTTTTTACTACTATTGATACTATCAATTATTCTACCTAAAAGTTTATATAGTAAGTTATGTATACCTTTATATAGGTATTTTAAAAGGTAGTAAATTATGGAAAATGCAATATGAACAATACATTACCAAATGTAACCAATAGATTTACATATCCACAGGAGTGGGTCGCTTATAATCAAGCTCAAACCCAAGAAAAGATCCTATTTTTAGAATTGCTCTATGAATTAACTTCTCAGATACCTCAACCAAAAAGAGACGGTGCAGGGAGACCTTCTGCAAATCTTGGAGAAATGATTTTTTCCTGCTGCCTTAGGACATATCTTGATTTTAGTAGTAGACGTAGTGAATCTGATATAAAGATAGCGAAAGAATTAGGATATTTAGATCATACTCCTCATTTCAATACAATACTAAAGTATCTTAGAAAGCCTGATACAAAAAAAGTATTGATGAAACTTATTGAAATTTCATCACTTCCCTTAAAAGAAGTTGAAAAGGATTTTACTCTTGATTCATCTGGTTTTAGTAGTGTTATGTATGGTCAATGGTCAAAGAAACGAAATCTTTACTTTGAACATAGGTCGTTTAAAAAATCTCATGTTATGAGTGGTGTTAAAACAAATATTATCACTCATATAGAAGTAACAGATGGGTATACATCAGATAGTGCAATGCTAGAGACACTTGTGGCTAATACGCATAAGAATTTTCAAATGAGAGAAGTGAGTGCAGATAAAGGATATTCTTCGGAGAAAAATCTAGCTATCGTTTCTAAACATGGTGCGATCCCTTTTATTTCGTTTAAAAAAAGTGTGAAAAATACTGGAGAAAATAAACTTCCTATTTGGAATGCTATGTTCATATACTTTAGAGATCACAAAGAGGATTTTTTTCAACACTATCATAAAAGAAGTAATGCTGAATCCGTGTTCTCTATGATGAAACGTAAGTTTGGAGTTTACGTTAGAGCAAGAAATTCTCTTGCTCAAGAAAATGAGGTTTTATGTAAAGCCCTTTGTCACAATATTTGTGTTCTCATTCAAGAAATGTTTGAACTTGGAATAAAAGTGGATTTTCAGGAGGAAATTTCACCTGAATTTATGTGCAAAATAGAAGTGTGATTAATTTAGATGCAAAGCCATAAATAACAATATATTTGGAGCATGAGCGATCAATATTGTAACAAGTTCTCAGATTAGATATCTGCAAAAAAGAAGCATTCTAATCGTTTCAAACATAGGGTCTTACACCTATGCGTAATAGATAAAGGCCCTTGGTCTTCCATTGTTTTCGACTGTACTTTCCGATCGGTTTGATCTAAAAAACTTTTAAAATCTGATAGGTATAATTGTTAAATCTCAATATATACTGGGCTTTTTGATAAAACCAATTCATCAGAATTTAAAATGATCTCTTGACCTGATACATCTGTTTTTTTGATTTGACCTGTTATCTCCTCAGGAATACTACCATCCCCCCATAGAACATATACAGTTTTATCCTCTAAAATAAACTTATATTGTCCTTCATCCAATTTTTCAATAGATATAAAATAATCAATTTTACTAATTATAGTGTTAAGCGCGTTAAATGTATTCATTTTGCTTATCTCTTTTTTATCAGGGTTTTTCATAATACCTGGGTAAAAAATTTTTTCTGCACCACTATAAAACGCTAATACAAAATTTGTGACAAGAGAACTTCCCATATCCTCACCAGCTCCAGTTTTATCTATAGAACCCAGTTCGACTTCTGTCACCCAAAACTCTTTATCAACACCTTGTGAGTCTAAAAACTCTTTGAACTCAAAGGCGTTAACGGAATCAGAATCACTATTTATACTATGAATATTTGCTATATCAAAAAAGGAATCCCCACCAAGACCTATCACATCAGTCCAAAATTCTACATGATCATCAATGACACCAGCCATACCACCTTGAACAACAACTGCATCACTATCAGCACCTTTAACAGCCTGATATGTTACATTCAATATATCTAAATAATCCTGAGCAGAACCAACAAAAAAAGTATGAAAGTCATGTTGCATTGATGGCTCATTAGAAACCTCCCAATACTTAACTGGGACAACTAGACCATCCATATCATCAACACCATCACCATCATATCTTTCAACAAGTTTAGATATAAATACAGTATAAGATTCCATATCACAAGGTTTACCCCTGTAATTCCCAAGTTCTTCAAAAATCAAATCAACACCAGATAAAATAGAATGACAACTGCTCTGATCCCAATCAGCAAAAGGCCAAATCGTCGCAATAATATTAACACCATATTTCTGAGATCTTTTAACCTCCTCATCACAAAAATGCCAATTAAACACACCTGGACTAGTCTCAATTCTACCCCAAATAAAAGGACCGGGGTGAGGACGCTGCCAAAAAATTCCCATTTCAACCATATCAGCGAAATCATCAGGATGCATAAAACCAAACCTAGAATTCAATGTTGCATCATCATAATCGTTAACAATAGTATCAAGGGATTCATCATCTTTTTTAACAGAATCTCCCTCCTTTTTTTCATTACATCCACAAAAAACACTAAATAATAATAAAAAACAAATAAATAAACAGAAAAATTCTTTATTCATATCTCTTCCTCACTTATTTTTAATACATAAAGAGTTATTAAAAATAACCTACTCGCTAAGATCCCTTGACCTGAAAAATTTTTAAAACCTGCTATTTATGATCTCTATATATTGTAAGTTTATAGTATTATTATATTGATAATATCGGCATTTGATATTTTTCACCAATACCGATATATACCATGAGATACATATCGGTATATTATGAAATATGCCGATACCGATATTAATGATTTATTGTTAAAAAAAATACAAGAAAAGAAAAAGAAATTAGATGAACATAGGCCCATACCAAAAGATACCCTTGTAAAAATTTTAGAAGATATTAGACTTAGACATACTTATCATTCTAATGCAATTGAGGGAAATACTTTAAGTTTACAGGAAACCAAAGTTGTTTTAGAAGAAGGAGTAACAATAAGAGGCAAATCTTTGAAAGATCATATTGAAGCTAAAGATGACGCTGAAGCTTTTGATTTAATGATAGAACTTGCACAAAAAAAGAAAGAAATAACTCAAGAAATCATTCAAAGAATACATGAAACTGTGACAAAAGGGACATTAAAAGATCCTGGAAAATATAGAACAGAAAATGTTAGAATTTCTGGATCAAAAACAACACCACCTAGTTATCTAAAAATTATAAAACTTATGGACGAATATATTAAAGAAATAAAAAATATGAAAATGAATATAATTAGTAAAGCAGCTTTAATTCATCATAAATTTGTATGGATCCATCCGTTTTCAAACGGAAACGGAAGAGTAGCAAGATTATTAACAAATTTATACCTTATTAAAAAAGGATATCCGCCGATTGTTCTAAAAAAAGAAGATAGAAAAAAATATTATTCTTTGCTAAAACAAACAGATAATGGAAATTTAACTCCTTTTGCAGAATTTATAGCAAAAGAAGTTCATGAATCTTTACAATACTATTTATCAATACTAATTGATGAAGAAAGGTTAATTCCATTAAAAGAAATCGCAACATATACAAATCATTCTCAAGAATACCTGAGTCTTCGTGCAAGACAAGGAAAATTAGATGCAGTAAAAATAGAAAATATATGGTATTCGACAAAAAGAGCGATAAAAGAATATATGAAAAATAAATAAAAAAACTAAGTGCATTGAAAAACAATTAAATATTTATTAGGTATGGGATTGATACCTAGCAGGTTAGTTATTATTTAATTCACTAAGTTTTTTTGTAAGTTCTTTATATATGATCTTCTTCTTTTCGTTATTTAAATGGAACAGATTTTTTTCTATCATTGCTTTTGATATTGTAAATAGGTAGTTAGTTTTGATAATGCTATCTTTAATTGCGCCTTCTTTTTTTGTAAGTGGTATCCCCTTCATTTCAAGGTTACTAGTGATTCCTGCAACTACTACGTTATCATATTCTTCGAAAAGCACAAGAGCTGGTCTTTTTTTGATTTCAAAGGTATCTGTAAACTGTATTTTTGCTAGTATTATATCCCCTGATCTAGGCATCTTCCCATGCCTCATCTTCAGGATTATCCCAAAGTTCCTTCATTTTTGGTTGCTGTATTTTGTGTAGAAATTCATCATATTGATTTCTTTTTTTTATTTCAATAAATATCGCAATCATATGATTAATTAATTCATTATAAGTCTGTCTTGGGTATTCCTTTGCTTTTTTAAGAGAATTTACTACAGATTTATCTAATTGTATAGTTGTTGTATTATTCATTATATATTCACTATAGTTACTATATAATTCATTATATTTATACTTTTCCTCATTCATAATAAATAATAGTTCAAAAATGATTTATTAACTCTTATATAGGGTAATTGAAAATATTAATTAGTATAAAAATATATAACTTATAATATATTGAAAACATATCTAACAGATATTTTACACTTCCAAAGGACTATGTATAATACAAAAACAAAGAATTTATTGCGCCAGCATCTAATAGGATAGTGGTCATCTATTGTAAAATCCTTTGGATTACCCATGTCTATTTTATTTTGCAATTATTCTTTTGTAGATTTTTTTTAGATTAGGATTCCTTATTTTTGAGATAAATTTCTCGATATCTTTTGGAATTTGTTTTTTTGAACAAACTGGTCCTAATGTCTCATCTATTTTTATAGATGATAAGGATTCTTGATTTCCCTTATGGATATAAATTATGTTTACATCCAATGAACTAAGGTATTTTGCAAGGGTTGCAGAGCGATATGATTTTTTCTTTTGCAAAGAAAGGATTTTATTAGAAAGGTTAATTGTTTTTGATTTATTCAATGTGATGATTTCAAGAATCTTTGTTGCACTCCATTCTATACCGTAATAACGTGCAGCTGTGCTTAGAGCCCAATACCATTTTTTCTTTCCATAATAAAAATCAAATAAGGTTGTAAAAAAATCTTGTTTCATCTCGATGAAATGGCCTTTTCTTTCAAGGCTTGTTGGAATATAATAAATACCCCGGAAAAACGTTGGGATGATATAAAGTGAGGTAAGAGCCTTTTGAAATGGATATTTCTTGGTGATCTCGATAGAATGTATGAAGACCCCGCTGCCAAATATTTTAATAAAATCTTGATAACCAGTCATGTAACTATCATCTGAATAATACAGACATACATTTCTATAAGATTAAATTATTTTTAATCTTTTTGGTTTGTGATTAGTTCCGTAATCATAGTTTTTAAAAAAATTTATCCTAAAACTACGACTTCTAATAATTCCAAGTACAGGGTCTAAAACCCATGCACAACAGATAGGAGTCAGTAGTCATCCATTGTTGACCAATATATACAGCTCTAACAGGAGAGAAATCTTGAAAAAATCATAGAGCTATGACTAGATTTTGGAGTAGTAAATTAAAAAACAAGGTGTTTAACCAGACATAGATACTATTTTTTCCGTTTTTTTATCCAAATACAAATATCTAATATTACCCAGGATATTCCAAAGATTATAAACCAGGTTAGTAGTAAATCATCCCAATCTGAAATCATCTCAGAGATTGAATTATACGAACCAAGAAAATAGACTAAAAAAACTGTTGATATTAAACCAATTATAGAGGCTATTAATATTATTTTCTTCTGGCCTTTTGCATCTGGTAAAGTTTCTTTATCACCCCATCCTTCACTCGTTAAATAAATAAAACCCCAACCTATTAAAAAACCAAAATAAAATAATACTGCAGTCCAAATCCAAACATTTGAATCTGGACTTTCTTTTGGAAAAATCAAATATAAAATTCCAGTTATTACTACAGTTGTTATTATTGGCAAAATTCCAAAATATATTATTTTCTTTTTCATCCCATCACACCAACCATAAGTATATTTTGTTTTGTTTTAACATTTTTGCATATGAAAAAACCTGCAAGGTCTTCCATTGTTGACTACTATATATAGCATCCAACAGGAGAAAAACCTTGATAAAATCATGTTTTTTGATTAGATTTTGGAGCAATATTAATTTATTTAAATGAAAAAAATATTTTGATATTTTTTCATTCTTCAATAATTTTTATAATCTCCCTATGATACGGATTTTCTTTATATGTTTCAAATTTTATACTTTCACCAATTATCATATTATTAAAATCTAATCTATTTACAGGATACTGATTTGTTCCAGAACCATCACTTAATCTTATAT
>CAZVNH010000025.1:0-282 GCA_964628575.1 uncultured Thermoplasmatales archaeon
CTCAAAACCTGGATAGTTTTCAATATTTGGTGATACAGCTGCAAGACCGCCTCCCATTCCTCTGTCGAGTAATAATGTTTTTATTCCAGCTCTAACCGCATATATTGCTGCTGTGTATCCTGCTGGTCCTGCACCAATTATTGCCAATTCATAATTCATAATAATCCACTGATACAAATAGTATTATTTAATATTATTTTTTAAAATTTCATATGCTTCGTCAGGTGAAGTGATTCCTTCAAGCATTTTTTCAAAAGGACATATTCCAGTTCCATCACGATT
>CAZVNH010000025.1:292-13850 GCA_964628575.1 uncultured Thermoplasmatales archaeon
TCATCAACCTGACAAGCAATACCACCAATAATTAATATTGCAATAGCAGTTTTTGTTCCCTGAGGTGAATAAACAGCTGTAACATTTGCATATCTGCAAAGAAGAGCAGATGCTTTTCCAAGTATTCGATCTCCGATAATACACTCCGGCATGTTATAATCAAGTTCGTCAAGTGTTTCCATTATCGGCCGGATTCCTTTCCCTGTTTTTTTAATTATTATCTGACCATTTTTTACTACAACAATTGATGCATCAGTTGTTGACAAAACATCTCTAACAAGATCTAGACCATCTAAGACCTCTTGACCTACCATTACTAGATTCCTCTTACTTTACAGTATTTAAAATATGGTTTAACTTTTTCTATTGTATCAATAAGTTCTTCTTTAGAATATATAGGTATTCCTTCGATTTCATCTGAAAGAACTGGTACATCATTTTTAAATTGCTGAAGAAAATATTTTTTCGCACCTTTTAGCCATTTTCCTATTTCTATAATATCATTTTTAGATAAAAGTTTAGGTACAAATGTTGTTTTAAATTCATAGTCAATATTTGAATTTTTAATAAGTTCAATTGATTTTTCTATATTTTTTATAATAACTTTTGACCCTGCAAGTATATCATATTTATTTTTTGGAGCTTTTACATCCATAGAGATATAATCAACAAGTTTTTCATCAATTAATCTTTGAAGCTCTTTTGGTTTGGTTCCATTAGTGTCAATTTTTATTTCATAACCTATTTTTTTTACTTTTTTACAGAAATCAAAAATGTCTTTCTGAAGTAGAGGTTCACCACCACTAATTACAAGACCTTCAAGTACTCCTTTGCGTTTTTCTAAAAATTTTAGTATTTCTTCTTCCATAATTAAATCTGTTTTTTCATATACTAGATTTATATTATAACAGAATGGACAGCGAAAGTTACAACCAACTGTCCATATTATTGCACTTATTTTGTCAGGATAATCAAGTAGTGATATTTTTTGTATTCCACCTATTTTCATGCTGCTTTTACCATTGCCTTTTTTTGCACCATATCAAAGGTTTTACGGTCATGAAACTCTCTTTGTTTACCTAGGTTCCATTGATTAACAGGTCGCAGATATCCTACTACCCTACTGTATACCTCGCATGGTGTTGTTTTCTTTTCAGATGAACATGTTGGACATGTTTCATGTTTACCAGCAATATATCCATGTGTTGGACACACGCTAAAAGTTGGTGTGATCGTATAGTATGGAAGTGTATAGTTTTCTGCTACTTTTCGAACAAGTTTTTTGGTTGAAGTTGCAGATGGCTCTTCTTCACCAAGGAAAATATGTAACACTGTTCCACCAGTATATTTTGATTGTAGAGAATCCTGTAGCTCAAGTGCTTCAAAAATATCTGTAGTAAAACCAACTGGTAATTGTGATGAGTTTGTATAGTACGGCTCTATTTTTTTACCATTACCATAAAATTCCTGATTATAGACTCTTATATCTGGATATTTTTTCTTATCGATTCTTGCAATACGATAGCTTGTTCCCTCTGCAGGAGTTGCTTCTAGATTAAATATATCTCCTGTTTCTTGCTGATAGTCGGCCATACGGTCTCTCATATGATCAAGGATTTTTTCAGCAAATTCTTTTCCTTCAGGATCACCAATACTTTTATTCATAAAGTTAAGAATCGCATCATTCATACCAATAAGACCTATTGTTGAGAAATGATTTTTCCAGTATTCACCAAATGTTTTTTTCACATCAGATAAATAGAATTTAGAGTATGGATGTAGTCCACTAAATGTTAAATTCTCAATAATTTCTCTTTTTATGATGAGACTTTCTTTTGCAAGATCCATAAGAGCGTTGAGTCGTTCAAAGAATTCATCATCACCTTTTGAAAGATATCCAAGTCTTGGCATATTAATTGTGACAACACCTATACTTCCTGTTTTTGGATTAGCACCAAATAGGCCTCCTCCGCGTTTTCTAAGTTCTCTATTGTCGAGTCTAAGTCTGCAGTTGTGAGTTAAAATACCAGTTGTTCCTACAGTAAATAAAGGTGTTCCATTTTTTACTTCAAAACAGTAAGCATTACTGTTTGATATCGGTATTATTTCTTTTATTCTAACCCATAATCTGTCATTTTTCTTAAACCAAACATCTCCATAATTTTGTCTATTCAACTGATAGATTAAAACTGCATAGTTTGGTTCATCACCAAGTCTTCCTTCTCTTTCATCTTTATATATACTAGTTGTTGTTCCAAGTGTTGCTACAAGCATATTTAGAGTTTCAATCATCTTAGGTGAAGATGTATAAATTCTATTTCTATTTCCGCCATCTGTATCATAATGACCTTTAATTACTCCATTTCTAAATTCTTTACTAGTAGCAAATATCCTAGCTTTATAGTGTTTATTCTTTTGTTTACCCTCGATATAATCTTTACATAATCCAACAGCAGCTTTAGAGTGAATTTTTAATGTCTTTAATTTTGTATCTTGATATTCAGTAAATGTAGTATGTGCTCCAAAATAATCAATAGCTATTTTCTTGAGTTTCTCAATAACCTCTTTTTTGTAATTATTTTCTAAAGAAAAGACAACAGAAGTATCCCTATCAAAAGAACCATCACCTGCAAATGCTCCGACAAAATAACCTAAATCTTCTGAACCCCCTTCACCATCATATTGCTTAAGAGAATATGGAAGATACATTCCAGGTTTCAATTCCTTTGCTTTTAATACTGTCTCATTTTCTTCATTTGAATTTTTAAAAACAAAGTTTTGATGATATTGAGACATTTTAATTTCATGACCGTTTTCTAAAATTATCTTAAACATCTTCTGATTATCCCATTTATTAAACCTACCTTTAATGAATTTACCATCGCTATAAATCTCGTATTCTTGTTGCTTGCTATTACCCTCGTATATATTTCTTATCATTGAATATTCAAGATTACGTCCTCTAGAAGATTTTATTAAAACTTTTTCATCTCCTGCAAGAGGGCACATACTTCGAGCATCATCAGGTTTCATATCAGAGTTTATAAAATTTGAGAAATATGGAACTCCATATTTTGCAGTCATTTCCCATATTGGATCTAAATCATCACTATCCCAGTTAAAATCTTTCGTTATATTATATGTAGGTATTGGAAAAGTAAAAGGTCTTCCTTTTGCATCTCCTTCATCCATAATTTCTGCAAAAGCATGATTTATCATGTTCATTTCGTCAATATAGCTGTCGTAGTTGTTATCCATTAGATTCCCACCAATTATTGCAGGTTCTTCAACCATATACGATGGAACTGTTAGATCAAGTGTAATATTTGTAAACGGGCTCTGAAATCCAACACGTGTCGGTACATTCATGTTAAATAAAAATTTCTGCATCTCTTGCTTTACTTGTTCATATTTTAATTTGTCATGTTGAATGAAGGGTGCTAATAGTGTATCAAAATTTGAAAGGGCTTGCGCTCCAGCCGCTTCCCCCTGTAAAGTGTAGAGATAATTAACGATCTGCATTAATGCGGTTCCAAAATGCTTCGCAGGTTTACTTTCAATTTTCCCAGAAACACCTCTAAAACCTAATAATAGAATATCCTTAAGATCCCAGCCCACGCAGTAAGCGCCGAGTGTCCCAAGATCATGAATATGATAATCACCATTAGAATGAGCATTACCTATTTCTGGAGGATAGATTTTATTAAGCCAGTAATGTGAAACAATGTTTTCGGTTGCATAAACATTTAGACCTTGTAAACTATAGCTCATATTACTGTTTTCTTGTACCTTCCAATCCATCATAGAAAGATAGCCATCAACAACATCGATATCTTTAAGAAGTCCACCGATCTCTCTAATATCATGATGTTGTTTTCGATATAAAATATAAGCTTTCGCAGTTTTTGCATGACCTTCTTCAATTAATATTTTTTCAACAAAATCTTGAACTTGTTCAACAGTTGGGATTTCACCTCTGTTTAGTTCTTTTTCTATAGCTTCAAGTACTTTGTCAGTCAATTCTATTGATTTTTTATAGTCTTTTCCACCAACTGCTTGTGCTGCTTTCCAGATTGCATTTGTAATTTTTATTGGGTTGAAATCAGTTATTTTTCCATCTCTTTTAATTATTTTTCGTATCATTTATTATTTAATCCCTCCTACCACATTTTGTTTTGTTAGATTTTTAATCTCCTCTTCAAAACTTTCAATATCAGCAAAACTACGATAAACAGATGCAAACCTGATATAAGCCACATGATCTGTCTCTTTTAGTGCTTCCATAACATATTCACCTATTGTTTTGCTTTCAATTTCTTCTGACCCATTTCTCCTTATTTTTTCCTCGATTTTATCAAGGATCTCCTCGATTTTTTCATGGCTAACAGGACGTTTTTCAAGGGCTTTTGATATTCCATTTTTTATCTTACTCCTATCAAATTTCTCTAAACGTCCATCCTTCTTTTTAACATAAATAGGGGTTAATTCAATGTATTCGTAGGTTGTGAATCTTCTATTGCATTTCAGGCACTCTCTACGTCTCCTAATTGTATATGTCCCAGTATCTCGGGAATCTGTTACTTTTGTCTCTTTATTATTACAATATGGACACTCCATTCTATAATCACCAGATAAACATAAGATACAACATATTGTATATTTAATACTCCATCCTACATTATATTGTATGTGAGTGCAATATATAAACGTTTCCATTTCCTTAAAAATAAATATCATAATATTTTTTTATTAGATAAAACAGATATAAATATATCACGTTTCACATTATAATAAAAAAAATAAAAAATGTTATAAAAAAAATCAAAAGTCAATAAAGTTAATATATAAATCATAGATGACCACAAACATATGAAATCAGTTTATGGACCTGTAGCATCATGGAGACTTGGAAAATCACTTGGTGTAGATCTTATTTCCTCCCCTGAAAAGATATGCTCACTTGACTGTATTTATTGTCAAATTGAAAAAACAAAGAATCTAACAGCAAAAAGACAACAATTTATTGAAACAAAAAAAGTAGAAGATGAATTAAAACAAGCACTTAAGACTACTCAACCAGATGTTATTACCTTTTCAGGTATGGGCGAACCTACTCTTGCAACAAACATGCCTGAAATAATTAGATTTATTAGAAAAATATCACAAATTCCAATTGCAATACTTACCAATTCATCTCTTCTTTTTGATAAAGATGTTCAAAATACTCTTAAACAAATTGATATAATTGTTGCAAAATTAGATGCTCCAAATCAAGATCTCTTTAAAAAAATAAGTCAACCAGCTAAAGGAATAACTTTTGAAAAAACAATTCAAGGTATTAAAGAAATAAGAGAACAGTTCAACGGAAAATTTGCTCTTCAAATCATGTTTATGACTATTAATAAAAATTATGCAAAAGAACTATCAGACCTTGCAAGGGAAATAAAACCTGATGAGGTACAAATAAATACACCTCTTAGACCTTGCAACATCAAACCATTAAGTGTTGAAGAGCTTGATGAAATTGAAAAATACTTTAAAGGATTGAATACAATTTCTGTATACCACAGTAAAAAACCAATAACTGATCCCATTGATAAATTGGATATGATTAAAAGAAGAAGACAGGAATAAAAAAAATGAAAGAAATATCTGTAAATCTTAAAGTAATTGGAATAATTCACTCACCATATAAAACAACAAATGAAGCACCACGGCAAGGAACTAATGAAATTGTTGACATTGAAATCTATAAAGAATTTGAAGCAGGATTAAAAGATATTGAAGGATTTTCTCATTTACATATTTTCTATTGGTTACATAAATCAAATGATTATCATTTAATCGTTCAAACACCTTGGGATACAACTCCTCATGGAGTTTTTACTAATAGATCACCAAGACATCCAAATCCAATAGGCTATCAGGTTGTAGAATTAGTAGAAAGAACCAACAATATATTAAAAGTTAGAAGTCTTGATGCAATAGATGGTACTCCAGTAATTGACATCAAACCATATATAAAAAAAATCGATAGAAAAGAAAATACTATAGATGGTTGGTCTGAAAATAAAATATTAAATTTCAAGAAGTAATGAGTTAGCTATTATATTACTGACAATATTATTGATACCTAATTTTTTTTCTTCATAAACAATTACATCAAGCTTTGCCATAGTTGAAGGTTTATTTGGAACAGCAGAGCATCCACTAGATGGAAGAATTGAAAGATCATAGGTACCAATTTTTTTTGCAATATTAATAATCTCCTGTTTATCAAATCCAATAAGAGGACGTAAAACTGGAATTTTTACTGCCTGATCAATAACTCGAATATTTTGAAGAGTCTGTGATGCGACCTGACCAAGGTTATCACCCATCACTATTGCATCAGCATTTTGTTTTTCAGCTATTTTTTCTGCATAACGAAGGAGCATACGTTTGCAAAAAACACATGTAAACTTGTGTTCACAATTCTTCTTGTATTTTTTTAAACTATTACCATGATCTAAAATATATGTTTTAAAGGGACAATTGATAATTTTTTTAAGGTGTTTTACTAGTTTTTTAAAATTTTCAACTTCTCTATCATCTGCAAAAGGCTTGATATCACCATGAACAAATATCATTTCTTCGGCATTTTTCGCTATTAGATAAGTTGCTACAGGTGAATCAATTCCACTAGAGATAAGTGATACAAATTTCATGATGTTTCATTATTGATATAATCAAGATACTCTTTAAGACCACCGATTATTGGAATGACAATAATATCAGGTAGCTCATAAGTATGTATCTGTTTAATTCTTTGAATTGTTTTTTTAACATTTTTATCTACTGTTTTTGCTATTATTACAATTTCTTCCGCGTTTTCAATTTTTCCTTTCCATCTATATATAGATTCTATCTTTGGAATGATATTAATACAGGCAACAAGTTGCTCCTCAATTAAGGTAGTTGCTATTTTTCTGGCATCTTTTATATCATCTATAGTAGAATAAATTATTGATACCATTTCTATCTCTCCAAATTTTTTTATAAAAGAAAAATCTGGTTTAAGTTTTTCTATTATTGGGAAAAGTATTATATACAGTATCAAATAATTATTATATTATCATGAATATAAAAATAAAGATGATTGTAGCTTTTACAATTTTCATAATAATTTTTTTATCAGCAGAATTCCCTATTGCAACAGCTAAACATATGGAATCTGATAAATATGAACAATTATTAGATAATTCAAGCCCAATAAAACCTATTGTAGATGGACCTCAAGAAGTAAAAGCAGGTCAAGTTTGTACATATGATTTCTATACAGAGGATCCAGATAATGATTATATTTTTTATGTAATTAATTGGAATTGTTATTGTGGAGCTACGTTTAAAGACTATGGGCCTTTTCCATCAGGTCATAGGATTGAACTTCAATTTCAATGGCCAATTGGTTTAGAGGAAGGCATGTATAGAATTTTAGTAAAAGCAAAAGATATACATGGTGCAGAAAGCTCAATTACTAGTTATCATGTAACAGTCAAAAAAGAGGTTGTGAGAAGTACTCCATCTCAACTGTTTTTAATAATTCAAAACTATTTTCTGATGTCATTAAAATTAGTTAATAATCATTTTTTTACAATTTAAACTATTAACAATATTTATTATCTCTTTTTTTTCTCCATAAAATAAATGACTTTTACATTTGCAATCACTACAACCAAAATGTGGAATAAAAGTAAAAATTTCTTTGAATTTATCAGCAATACTGCATTCCTCTCGAAAAATATTTTCTTTATAAAAAACATCAGTTATTTTCCCATTTTTTAAAAAATAATCAATATGCCAATGTATTTTTTTATCTTCTTTTAAATGTCTTTGTATTCTTTTTTCAAGGTTATTTAAAGCACTACCGATATATGCATAGTAACCTTTTTCAAAAAATATTTTACCAAGTTTTCCAACCTGTATAAGTTTTTCATCATTTAATTTAATTAACAAAATATATGATCCTTTCATTTTATTTTATCAACTATTTTGTTTAAATCTTTCATATAACTTGAGTTAATTAGTTTGTCTGGAAAGCCAATTGCATCTTCTAGCTCATGGTCATATTTTATTGAATCTTGATAAGGTAAATCCATGTTTAAAATACTTTTTTTTACATAATCTGATTTTTTCATTTTCATGTTTTCAACAATTCCAATAACTGGTAATTTAAGTTCTTTTAGAATTATTAAGAGTTTATTTACTGCAGCTAACGACACTTTCGAAGGCGTTGTAACAACTAAGAACTCACTTTTTTTGATAAGATTAACAACATCAAGTGTTTCATCACCAATACCAGGCGGCATATCAATTATTAAATAATCAAGTTCACCCCAGATCGTGATTGAAAGAATTTCAATTATTATATTTGTTACATCAATTCCTCTAAATGCTGATGGTTTATCCTCAGAAAAATAAACAATACTCATGAATTTAATACCATTAATTTCTGGCGGAAGAATCCCTTTATCCTCCTCTGGAAAACCTTGTTTTTTTATCCCTAATATAATATGTGAAGATGGCCCATACAAATCTATATCAAGAAGTCCTACTTTATACCCTTTATTTGATAAATTAAGCGCAAGTCCTGATGCGACAAGGCTTTTTCCAACTCCGCCCTTACCACTTGCAACAGCGATTATTCTTTTGATATTTTGTAATCTTTTATTAATAATACTAGTTCTAACTTCCATATATTTATGTGTCTCCCCATTTATTTAGAAATTTATTTGCTATTTTTCTTGTTTTAGGACTTTCACTATTTAGCTGATTTTTAACAAAATTAATTATTTCGTCCTTATTTTTAACATTATCAAAATATTTAAAAAATGACTCTATAACAGCTGATTTTAGAAGCTCAATTTGTTTTCCATTATAAATCTTTTCGATATTTACTAAAATAGATGTGATTCTTTCTTCAAGATGCGGTTTAAATTTAACAATTTTACCTGAATATTTTAAAACATAAATTGGAGTGATTGTTTTTTCACTTTTTAGATTACTATAAAATTCATCAAAAAAATTTTCAAATCGTTTATCTTTATCAACGACAGTTAAATTCGCAATGATTATTACTGCTGCAATTTTGTGATAATTATTATTACTTCTTAGATGATCTTCAAAAAAATCCCATTTAGGATATAATAGTTCTGGTTTTTCTTCAGAAATAATATCTAATACCTTAAAACAATTATATCGATATGTTTCATTTTTTGAATTAAGACCATCTAAATATTCTGTTATTAAATCTGATTTTTTAATAAGTTTCTCAGCAAAAATCTTAGGATTAATATCCTTATTTAGAAGATCGTTAAGCATTTTATTTTTCTCCTTTAATTTGAGTTATACTTACTCCCCTTCCTTTAGATATTTCAAAATCAGGGCTTCCACATTTAGGACAGCGAGTATGAACAAATGCAACTTCTGGTACGAAATGAATTGCTTCAGATTCATCATCAGTAAGTTTTTTCTTCATATCTGAAAACTTCCAATGATGGCTGCAATTTTTACATTTAAGTGTACTTTCTTCTATTTCTATTTTGTATTTTAAATACTTCAGATTTTTTTGAGTTTTTATTATTTCATCAAGTGCAAATTTAAAAATATCTTCTTCTATCTGCTGAAGTTCACCTATACTGATTTTTATTTCTGTTATTTTTTTAAGTTTTTCTTTTTCAGCTGCTTCAACTGCAGCAGTTAGAATAGATTCAGCTAAAGCCCATTCATGCATACAAAAATTGGTTAAAAGAGAACTTGGTTTAAGTTTTACGATAAGAAAAAAATAAAAACATATGTTAAATAACCGATTTTTATGAAATATGTTAAAAAGGATTTATTAAAAGAAAAAATCGAGCATATTGATATTAAAAAATTCAATAGCATTCCTTTAATTGACTCTTTTAATAGTATGGCTTTTCAATCACGTAATCTTGCCAGGGCATGCAAGATTAATGAAAAAATGTTAAACGATAAAGATTGCACAAACATTCTATGTCTTGCAGGTTCGCTTGTTAGCGCTGGTTTGAAAAAAGTAATTATTGATTTAATTAAATACAACATGATTGATTGTATTGTTTCTACAGGTGCAATAGTTGTTGATCAGGATTTCTTCGAAGGACTTGGATTTAATCATTACCGGGGTTTTATAAACGCAGATGACAATGAACTTCGTAAACTTATGATTGATCGAATCTATGATACATTTATTGATGAAGAAGATCTACGAGTCTGTGATATGGCTACAAAAAAAATCGCGGATAGTTTAAAACCTGGTGCTTACTCATCACGAGAATTCATTATTGAAATGGGTAAATATCTTGAAATAAATGGTAAATCTGAATCCTTTGTTCATGAAGCCTATAAAAAAGAAATACCTATTTTCTGTCCTGCTTTTTCTGATAGTAGTGCAGGTTTTGGTCTTGTATTTCATCAGACAGAAAATAAGGGTAAAAGTATTGCTATAGATAGCATCAAAGATTTCAGAGAACTAACAGAAATTAAAGTAAATTCAAAAGACACAGGCATACTTATGATAGGTGGAGGTGTCCCAAAAAACTTTGTTCAAGATACTGTTGTTGCTGCAGATATACTTGGTGTTGATGCACCTATGCATAAATATGCTATACAGTTGACTGTTGCTGATGAAAGAGATGGTGCATTGTCAGGTTCTACATTAAAAGAAGCTAATTCTTGGGGAAAAGTTGATAGTGGTCTTGAGCAAATGGTGTATGGAGAAGCAACTATAACATTTCCATTGCTTGCAAGTTATGCATATCATAAAGGTAGTTGGAAGAATCGAAAAGAAAAACACCTTAACAAGCTATTTTCATAAAAATTAATTTTATGAAAAATATTATAATAAAAACTTCTAATATCAATATTTAAAATCAAGAAGATTTAGATATATTCTTTCGGGGACTCTTATGGAAAATACCAACAATTCAGGATTAATTAAGTATATTGTAAATGCATTGTATAACGTTGCAAGTCGTAGAACAACATCAAAATATGCAGATGAAACTATTGGATCATCGATTAAAACCCTTGAAAGAAAATATGATTTTTTAAGATTTGTAACCATAAACCAAAAAGATGTAACAGATGGTGGATATGCGATAACTGTTTCTGATGACATTGATCTTATTAATCCTAGTCAGGTTGGTAAAGCTGTTGAAGCATTAATTAGAGTTGTTTATAATGATTTAAGCTCTGATGCAGGGCTTTATTTTGTATCTGAATTAAAAGAATATGCAAATCAGGACATTCTTAATAAAATAAATGAATTAAATATTGATCTTGACCAAGTTCAGCTAGAACAACATTATGCATACAGACGCATGGAGCGGAAGAAAAAAATAGCTGAAGCTGCAAAATCAGGAAAAACAGCTGGACCAAAGGAAAATCTATTAGGTTACTCATGGGGAGAGGTCTCATCCTGGAAACATGAACCTGGTAGCAAGTTTTGTACACTCTATGACAAGCAGGGTAATGTTATCGACCGGTTGAATCTTGATCGCATTATTCAGAATTATGTTGAAAAACTTTCAGGCATTACTGATGTTTCAGTTGGAGAAATCGAAAAACAGACAATAATTTATCAAAAAGAGTATGATCTTTTAAAATTAATGCTTGAGCGAGATATGGATGCAGAAACAGCACAACATATGTTGAATATATCAAAGGATGAACTTGCAAATATGATACAGAAATTATCAGATATGGAGATGCTTCAATTCGTTAATTTTAATACACTTGAAATAACAGAAACAGGAATAAGTTATCTAAATAAAAAAGAAAAAAAACCTAAAAAGGAACAGATTTAGGCTTGTTCCGCTTTTTTCATCTCTTCTTCCATTAGTTTATCAAGTTCTTTATCGATACCTTGTTCTCTTGCAATATTTTGCATTTCTGAAATAATTTGTTCCCATAATACCTGCTGTGAGCAGGCATAATCCCACATTTCAAGTCTTTTTGCGCCATCTCCTTTTTTGAAATCTTCCATGAGTTCTTTCTTATCATCTTCGTTCATTGTTTTATTCCTCCACCATCGCGGGTTTACCACCTTGTTTCATCATCTGTATTCTTGCAATTTTTGACATTTCATCCATTGTTTCTTCCCAAAATGCTTCTTGTCCTAAAGCATAAAACCACATGTCCATTTTCTTTGATATATCTCCTTTTTTGAAATCTTCTAGAAATGCTTTCTTATCATCTTCGTTCATATTATTCCCTGCCTATTATTTTGAATAATTTACAAGTATAAATCTATTTTTGTATATTTGAAAAAAAGTTTAAGATAATT
Source organism: uncultured Thermoplasmatales archaeon (assembly GCA_964628575.1). Lineage (GTDB taxonomy): Archaea > Thermoplasmatota > E2 > DHVEG-1 > DHVEG-1 > CAZVNH01. The sequence goes on from CAZVNH010000025.1 coordinate 12,636, forward strand.
TAGGTTTTATCTGTTTTTTTACAAATCCATTACCCTTACGACGCTTTGGTGAAAGAATTATTGCTATCGCAAAAAATAATGCAGAAATAATTACGATCGATGCTCCAATTGGAAAATCTGTCAAGAGTGATATATAAAAACCAACTAGACAGCTAATGACTCCAATAACTGGAGAAATGATTACTATTTTTTTAAAATCATATAAAAATTGATAAGCTGTAGATGTTGGATTTATAATAAGCGCAAAAACCAACAGTCCACCCACAATTCTTAGTGATAATGATACAGCAAAACCTGTAAAAAAAAGAACTGAAAAATAAAAAAGTTTTGTATTAATTCCTGATGATTCAGCTAGTTTTCTATTAAACATTACTGAAAGTAATTCCTTGTAAAAAATTATGATAAAAATAATTAATACAAACGAAAGAAATGAAAGAAGTAATATATCATCGTATCCAACCGAAAGAATACTACCCCATAAAATACGCAAAGCTTTAGCACTTGCTGATAAACCTGAAGTGCTATTTAGAAAAATAAAAGCTAAAGCCATCATTAAAGAAAAAAGAAAACCTATTACTATATTGTTTTCAAGTCTTGCTTTTTCAGCGAGTGGTCCTAAAATAATTGCTGTTCCAAATGAAAAGATTAATGCCCCAATCATTGGATCAATACTAATCATTAAACCAAATGCTGCCCCTGCAAAAGCAGCATGGCTCATGCAATATCCAATAGACGATAGATTCATTCTTACAACAAATGTACCCATAGTACTACATACAAAACCTGCAAGAATTGCACCAATAATAGAAGTTAAAATAAGCGCTGATGGAAGAGTAATCATATCTTTCCTCCATCGTTTTTAAAAATTTTTTTGATAGTTTCTGATTTTAAAATTTCTTTTTTAATGTCGTCCATAATTATATTACCCTTATCAATGACAATGACTCGATTGCAGCGATCAGGTACAAAACTCAAATCATGAGATACCATTACGATTGTAAGATTTTCACTTTCATGAATCCTATTGAGTAAAGTTTCAATTTGAGTTCTAGCAGAAAAATCTAGATTGGAAAATGGTTCATCAAGCAAAAGAAGCTCTGGTTCTTGAGCAAGAGCACGAGCAATAAGAATTTTTTGAAACTCTCCTCCTGATAATTTTCCCGCAGGTCTTTTTGCAAAATCAATCATTCCTACAAGACCCATACTATACCATAC
>CAZVNH010000026.1:0-13498 GCA_964628575.1 uncultured Thermoplasmatales archaeon
TACCCTCCCTAACATAATTAAGTTATCAAAATAACTTCTTTTATTTTTTGTTTTTTTATTTATAAATATTGGAGTTCTTTCCATTTAAATTACCTCTATTATATTATTACATTCACTACATAATATTATTTCGCATAAATTATAAGGTTTATCTAAATATACTTTTACTTCCTTTTTGCATTCATTACAATATCGTTTCATTTTAATTACCTCTATAAACTAATGGTTTACTATCAATTTGATTTTTTAATACGTCATTACAATTTTTAAATTCCCTATTCCAATTTCTTTTTTTATCAAAATTAATGTCGGTAACTTTTATATCATTTATAATTTTATTTAATTCTGTATAATGATATTTTTTATTTTGTGTAAGTATTTTACCCAAAGAATGACGTATTTTTATAGGTATTTCAATACTTTTTTTATTTTTATTAATTTTTAATAAATCAAATAAATTTAAATTATCACTAAAACCTCTATATCTTGATTTTACTTTTTCATTATTTCTTATTGTATATACACCACTACCTAATAAAACCATTTCGCCTGTTATACCTTTCTCAAAGTCGCCTAAATTACTACCTGTTTTTATAAAATGTTTATCTGTTAAAATACAATCAGTAAAACAACCGTAAACACTTTCAGGGTATTTAATCATTTCTTTTAATAATTTTAATCTTGTTTCACTTGTTATTATATGTGCATAAATAGGATAAAACGATTTTCCTACTAGATAACCATTATCTATATATTTTGTATCGCTAAAAATAGTTTGTTTTGCATTTTTTGATTTTTCAATCCAATTATTTATAATATCTAAATTATTTGTATTAGGGATAGGGGGCAATTTTTTATATACTTTTATAACTTGTATTAATTTACCGTAAGGACTATTCATTAATAATTTTATAATTTGCTCAATAGGATTATTTTTTTCTTTTAATATATTACGTTGTTTAAACATTTCAAAGAATAATTTTTTATATGGGTACTTTATTTTATCTGGATAAAATGATTGTATTCTCTTTATTTTGATGTTTTCGATTAAGTTATTATCTTTAAAGAAGTTATATTCATTTAATGTTAACCATCTATTAGTTTTTATTAATTTTGGATATACAACTAATTTAGGCGTAAAACCTAATTGTTTTTCTAAATCTGTTAAACTTCTAGGTATTCTTAAAGGCAATAGTTGTATTTTATTATTTTTAAATGTTATATCACAATTTATAAATGCAAAAAAAGGATTATTTTTTTCTAATGTATATTTATTGTCATATTCCCATTTTCCTAAACGAAAGTCTATTAGTTTTGTAAATTCCTTTGAGTAAGCGTTTTTAATATCATATTCTGTTACTGTATCAAAGTAACCTTTTTTAAATATTTCAAATCTACCCCCGTAATAATTTTCCCATGATACTTTTTGAAAATTAAATTTATCAAAATAACTTTCAAATTTTGGAGGGTTACATTTTATTTTTATATATTTTTCAGCGACGTAAGAGGGTGAAATAGGTTTATTAAAATTCAAAGTTAAACTACTTTCTTTAACTAAATTTTTAAAATAATATCCTAAATCTCTTGTTAATTTACAATCTTGATAACAATATTCACAAATTTTATTTAGATTTTTTTTAATCCATTTTGTATTATCAAAGTTTTCTATTTCTATTTCTAATTTTTGTTTATTTAAATATTTTTTTGATGCGGTATTTAAAGAAAATTTATTAGCGGGATAACTTATAAAAGGTTGAATATCAAAATATTGCCAAACATCTTTTTTATTTGTTATCTTTTTTATTTTTAAATATTTTTTAGGAATATATGTTATTTTATAATCTTTATATTGAAGAAAGTTTAAAATATATAAATCTGAAAGGATTTTCATATCAAAATATTTGAATAACGCAATAACATCAAAATCTATATTAAAGAAAAAGTTTAAGGTGTTTCTATGATTTTTATATGTTAAATAACTTAAAATATTATCTATATTTAATTTTAATGTATTTTCGTTTATTAATTGCCTATTATTACTATCAGAAAGTAAAAAGGCATTACCTTTTATTGTTTCGGTATCAAAACCAATTACAGTTTTATTTTTATCTATAGTTACTCTTTCTTTAAAGTTATGTAATTTTCTAAATGTTAATTCTTCATATTTACATTTCATTTTATCATTCCGTTATTGTATAAACCCAACCTTTTATATGACCTTTATTATTACGTATCATTAATTTGTATTTACCTCTTGCACGTTGTAAATAAACACCTTTTATATTCGTTATTTTTGAGTGTGAATAAATTATTTTTCTATCTTTTGGTGTTAATTGACTTGTTTTTTTAATTGTTTTATCACTTGTTAATATAATGTAATTTTTAAATACAACTTGTGAAACAGCGTTTAATTGTTTTTTTGTTACACCTGTTTTTAAAAATTTTGATAGCATAATTGATAATTCGCTTTTATCCTTACATTTATTAATATTAAAACCTGATTTTTTAAGATTAAGTATTAATTGATTTTGTACACGTGTTAAATCAGTCATTAATTATTCCTCATAGAATTTTTACTGTAAATTTCTTCCAATATATCAATAAAATCATATATTGATAAATCATTATCAATACAAAATTCTTTGATTTTATTATAAAGAATATTAAAATCATTAACATTCATTTTAATTACCTCTATTTGTTTTTTACTATATCTTTTATTTTTCGTTATTAATCACCTTTTTTAATATGAAATGAATACTACTTTTTTTGCCTATTCCTATTCTGTTATGATAAATATTAAAACCTTTCAATTGAATTTTAAAAGGTAATTCTATAATTCTATTAACTTTTACTTTTTGCAAGATAAATAATTTTTCTGATTGTAAACTATTACCATTTTTTAAAATGTGTGATAAACTTCTTTCTGTAAAATAACATCTATGTGTAATATCAGAAGAATTTAAACTTTCTCTATGTGGTACTATTATCTCTAATATCCCATTATTTTTTAATATTCTATAACATTCTAATAACACTTTATATGAATTTTCTAAGTGTTCAAGGACATGATTCATATATATATAATCTATATAATTATCTTTAAAGAGATATGGAAAAATATTTAAATCCATTATAAAATTTACGCCTTTATAATAATATTTATCAACGTTAATAAAATCTTTTAAAATGGATTTACCACAACCTAAATTTAGTTTAACTTTTTTCATTTTTTCCTCTTTTATAATTTATTGAAGTTCCAATTAATAAACCAAAAATTAAACCAAATAATAAACCCCAAAAAAGTATATTATAATTATAAATGTATAGGTATTCGATACCTCCTATTGGATATTCTTCTGAAAGTGAATAAAAACCCCCATTATAGGCATATTTAAAATTATTATTTGTAGTATTTACCCATGATAAATTTTTACTTTCATTACTTATTCTTATTTCTGTTATATATCCTGTAAATGGAATTTTAGAACCGCTTACTCTATTTAATAAACCAATTGATACCTTATCTTGACCTACCCCACAATCATTAAACCAAGTTCCATCATTACCCCCAGATTGCCACGTAACACTTTCAGAATATCCATCAATAAAAAAAGTATTGATTGTACCATTGCTATTTATATTTATATAGTGAAAACGATTATCATTAATAATAGTATTACCCCTATATCCCCAATTACCACCACTTCCTAAATCACCTGTTATAACGTTATATGTTGCGGTGATTCCAATAGGATAAATATAATCAGTTGAATCTGAAAAATCAGATTGAGAGAATATAATCCCACCACCTCCGTTACTTTTTTGTATTAATTCAAGACTTCCATTATTTCTGTTACTTAAAATATTAACTAAACTTGATATATCAACATAATCATTATTTCCTCCATTAAAATAATATGAATAACCAATATAATTTTCCTGTTTATAATCACATCCTATAACATTACCATCATAATTATTAGCACTATCTAAACAATTACCACTATTTTCTGAAAAATGATAAACGGTTGTATAATTTAACCATGTACCTATTAAATTTTCTTTGTTTGTCGTATTATCATTCCCGTAATACATATAAATTTTATTAGTTTTTGTTTTATTTAAATATGGAATTTTTATATAAGCATTTAGATAACCGTTAGTATTTTCGTAAAAGTCAGTTTCAAAATATAATAAACTTTCGTCACTTTCGTTTACGAAAATAATATCCAAACCATTACCTATTGAATGATTTTTTAAATTTATGTCAGTTATGTTTAAAAATAAAATATAATTATTTAGATTATCATAAATTTTACTATTATCAATTGTAATAATTTTTTTATATAAATAATTTTCGTTATACCATGTTGATTGTGCATTAACATTAAAAGACAATATAATAGGAATTGAAATAAATATTATAAGAAGAAATAATACATAAAAAAACCATGTGTTCATATTTTTATCTTTCATTTTAAAACCTCAATCTTTAACCAATTTACTTTTATTACTTCATTATTAAATCTATTTTTTACAAGATAATTATTCTTATCAATTTTTTCTTTTATAAATCCATAAAAAAAATCATCATTGATAAATACTCTTACGTTAGTATTTATTTTTAATTTTTCTTTTAATTTTTTATCTCTAAAATAAACGTAAGCGATTAAAGTAAATAAAGAAAATATACCAAAACAATATAAAAGTAAAGTACTTAAAATTTCATTTAATATTTTATTATCAAATAATAGGAAATCAATAAACATAAGAAACGAATAAAAACACGGGGATAAAATTATTAAATATACTATTAAATCATTTTTTGTTATTTTATTTTTTACTTTATTCATATTTTAAACCTCTTTTATTAATATTTAAAACTATTTTTACTTTCTTTCGTAATTTCTTTATAATGAAATAATCCAACATTAACCCATTCTTTTTTTATTGTTATATTTCTTCTATTACCTCTACTTTTAAAAGGTCGTCTTATTCTTTTAGTTTTTACGCTCAACTTTATACACCTTTCTATCCTTAAATTCCTGTTTTTTACCTTTATTCCAATTTTGTACAGGTCGTAAATAACCCACTACTCTGCTATAAATTTCACATTTTTGACGTTTATCATTATTCATATTTTAACCTAAAAAATAGACTATTTAAGAATTTATCATAAGATATTTCATATTTTAAACAGTATTTTTTATGATAACTTTTTATTATTTTTCTTATAAATCTTAATGATTTGATTCTTTTTTCGTTTTGTTTTTTTGTTAACATTTTTATACACCTTTATTCATTCCTATTGTAATTCCTAATGTGATACCTATTATAATTAATACACCAATTGAAATTTTAACTATTAACCATATATTTTTTAATATTTCAGATATTGTCATTTTCATTTCTCTTTTTAAAATTGTTAAATATTTCAATTTTTCTTTTTTCATAAAATTTAATCATTTTCTAACCCTTATCTTTTATTTGATTTTTGTTTATTTAAATCTTTCTTAACATTTCTATTCATTTTCTTAAACTCTTTTAACTCATAATCATTAGGTGGATAAATTGGTTCGTTAGTATCAAAATATTTAAACCATTTTCTACCATCAAATAGTTTTTTTTCCTCTGTTATATTATTGATATCCCTCCAATCTTTTATAATCATATATGCTAAATAAGGATGTGGTATTTTATAATAGATGTTACCATTATAATAATACTTTTTTAGAAATGGTAATAATGCTTTATTTTTAATATATTTTTTTGTTACTAAAATATATTTATTTTCCATTTTTATCTGATAATCTATAAATTGTAAAATTCTTTTATCTGACCATGCGGAAAACTGAACAGTAAAAACAATGGTATTATTTTTCTTTCTAAATTGGGCTATAAGATAACTTTCTAAAATATTTCTAATGCTATGTGACATTCTACAATCCATAAATGTGTATAACTCATCCGCAACACATACGATATTAGATAATTCTCTTTTATTAATATACATATCAAGTAAATCTAATTTTTTTGTTTTTATATGAAAAAGTTTATAATTTGTGTATATCGGTTTTTTATCAAGTAAATAACTTTCAATAGCAAATTTAGTTAAAAGTGTGGTTTTAAAACTACCGCTAATCCCTGTAATAATGATAATCATATAATATATATTATACTTATAGATATATAAATATATCGTTGAAATATATATATTTATATATACAAAATTATAAATAATAGAAGTTATAAATATTATATTACTTGTTACGACATGGAGGGCGGTAATTGTGCCGTGTAAATATAAGAAGTATAGAAAGAAAAAAAGTAAAAAAAGGTAAGAAGTGAATAATAAAGTATTTATAGTTGTTAAAACAAATACTCTATTATGAATAGAAAGGGAATTTATCATAACTCATATATTTCCCCCTTATATGTATTTTTTGTTTCGCCTCATATCCCTTTCTATTCCCTTTCACCTTATGAGGTTTTAAAATGAAAAAATATGATAAATATTTTATATTATGTTTATTAATTGAAATAACAACATTATGTTTTTTTGTTTATTGTTTTTCACTTAATACATTCTATTTTGATATTTTAGGTTTTATATTTTTCATAGAATTTTATTTAAGTTTATTTTTAGGTGCGTATATTGATTTTAAGGTTTTGAGAGAATGAAAATAAAAAAAAGATATATTATATTTTGGTTATTATCAATTTGGGGTATAAGTATAAGTTTAAAATTTTTACTAACTGATTTTTCAAATTTTGTATATATAAGAAATGAATTAGATACTATTTTTGATTGGGGTATTTTATGGATACTTTCTACAATTGCATTTATTTTATCGTTAAGTTTTATTTTAGAAAATTATTAAATGATTTTTTAAAAAGTAAACAATTGAATAATAAAACTTAAATACTTTTAAAACAATTACTCTTTTATCTAAATTGAAAAATGGAGGTATAATATTATGCCAAATAAGAAAAAAGAAGAAAATGTTGAAAAAACAAAAAAAGAAAATGTTGAAAAAACAGAACCTATTAAGCAGAAGAAAACAAAAACAACACAATATGACGTTTTAACTATGGAGGTTAAAGCATTAGAAAAACAAGAGAAACTTGGTAAAAAAGGAAATAAAATTATAAATGTTGAGGTTACAACATCGCATGAATTTTATGAAAGTGAAGAATATCCGTTACGTAAAGGGTATTTAATAACACTTGATGATGATACTAAATACTTTCTAGCAATGCCTAAACGTTTAAAAGGTAGTAATCTTCTAGCATTTAAAAATAAATATGGTGATTATCCAAAAAAAGGTTTAACAGTTGAAGTTGATATATCGGGTCAATTTCAAAAAATTATAATTTAAACCTTTTTCTTTTTTATTTTTAAAGAAATATTTAAATAGTTATAAAACAATTATTTTATTATGTACCATTCATTAAGAAAGCATTTATATTTTTTCAATAAATGGGGATATTGCCCTATTTGTGAAATAGGTAGTAAAATTTTAAATGATAATGAATTTAATATTTTTAAATATAATACAAATTGTAATGATATATCAATTTTAAATATACATAATATTACTTCTAAAATTTTAAATCAAAAACACTTATGTAAAAATAAGAAAAATGAAAATACATTAAATAATTTAAGAAATGATTTTCACAATTTTAATAAAAAACATTTTAAAGAAAATGGTTTTAGAAAAATAAGAAATAAACAAATTAATATAATTAATAAAATAAGAAGTAGTAAAGAGGTATATAAATATGAATAATAAAGTAAGATGTCATAAAAAGAAAATTAATAGGTTTTCAGTTATGGAATATTTTGATAAAACGGAATTACCATGTAAAACCTGTATATTTTATAAAGTTTGTTTAGTAAAACAACAAAATTTAGACATATTTAATAAGGACTAATCATAAATATATTATTGTATTACGCAATACTAAAAGAAAGGATTAAGGATAATTAGGGAATGGGTATCTTTAATCTTTTACTTTTAGTATTTTTCACATAGTGGTTTTTTGTCAAATAAAGTTTAAATAGTATTAAAAACAAAATAGATATGAGGTAATAAAAAATGATAGAAATCGAAATTAGACAATCTGGAAGTGATATTAAAAAGGTATTTAAAACAGAAAGTTTAAGACTTGTTTATATTGGTAGTGGTGTAAAAATACTATATATAATAGTTGATTATGATTACGCTGAAATAACAGTTTTAAATAATTTAAATACACTTGATATAAATCAACCAACAGGTCGTTATATTGATATTACTTTAAAATCTTAATTTTCTTTTTTGTTATTTTAACAAGATAAGTATATAAACTATGAATGACAAAGTAATATATAAGAAGGTGTGGTAAAAGATGGATATTAAGAAAGTAGATATAAATAATAAAAAAGACGTTATAAATGCTATTTGCGATATAGATAGTTTTCTACAAAGATTACAATTACATAACATGATAACAGTTGAACAGTTTAACGAATACAAAAAACCAATACATAAACTATATTCTGATATAGCATTTTAGGAAGTGATAAATTGAAAAAAGAAGAAATTATAAAACAAATAGAAAATAGAAAAAAATTATGTATTGAATTTAGAAATGAGCAAATAGAAAAACAAATAAAGCTAAATAAAAAACCTAACTTAGATTTAAATAATGATTTTGTAAAAAGTGAATTTAGAAAGATATATGAGTATATCATTAAATTAGATGCACAAATAAATGTATTTAATGATATATTAAGCTTATTAAAGAGGTAAAAATGAATAGTAGAAAGAAAAACGTATATCGAAAAAATAAAACACAACGTAAGTTAGAAAAGAGATTAAATAAAAATTAATCTCTCTCTTTTTTAGATAACAATTGTAAAAGAAAATTTATAAAGATAAAAGTAGAGGTATAAAATATGAATTTAGACGATGTAAATAAATTAATAGAAAAATTAAAATATTCATTCATTAGTGATATTGTAATTACACAGGATGATAGAATTATAATAAAAACAAAGTATAATGTAATTACTGAAAATGAAATGAATGATTTAATTAAATATTCAAGAAAATTTAATTTTTCGTTTTTTATTGTTTTTAATATGAAAGAGATTGTTATTGAATTATAAAGTAGAGGTAATAAATATGAAACGTACTTATTTAGATAAATTAAAAATAATTGCTATTGATTTATCATACGATTTACAAAACATTGAAATATCAATATCTAATGGGGTAAATAAAGAGTTATTTAGATATGAAAAAGAATTTAAAAAACAATTATTAAAAGATATAAGTAATCTTTTAATACAATATGGTATAGGTGATTAAATGAAATATAAAGTCGTGGTATTAGTTTATGATAAAAATGGTTTATTTTCAAATACAGGAAATTTTATTTGTAAAAATAAAACATCATTATTTAAAATGATTAATAAATTAATCAATAATGGATATACAAGTTTTAATATAAGAGGTATAAAAGAATGAAAACATATTCCTATATCGCCCTTCTTATCATTATTATGATATATTGTTTTGGTATATTTTATATAATTGACCAATCACCTTTAAAAGAAAATCATTTTAGAACATACACTATAATAAATAAATATAAAGAAGAAAATTTATATTTAGGATTTTCTAACATTATATATAAATTTGAATTAAATTACAATGATTTATATATAATTGAAAATGTTGATTTAGATACTTACTATAAATATAATATTAATGATAATTATATAAAGAAAATATAAGAGGTTTAAAATGAAATATTTAACAAAAATATTTAGTATTCTTTTAATTATTTGTTTATTTATTCTTTTTTCAATATTTTTTTTCAATTATTTTGAAAATGAAAGGATAGAAAGAATAAATAAAAGAATGGATTCTTTTAGACCCAAAACGTATACATCAACATACACATGGTTAAATGAAACTAGAAATAATTTAACTGATGTAGAATTAAATAATTATCTTATTCTTTATTTTAATGATAATACCTCTTTTGTTTTTGATATTTTTATAGGAAACGATTTTTCGTTATGTTATAAATTAAAAAATAAAGAGGTAATAATAACTTATAGTAAAATTGGCAAAGCTGAATTTGATTATGATACTCTTAAATTATTATATTACTATTCAGAAAGTTTTAAATTTATAAGTATAAAAGAGGCAAAAAATGAATACTAAATTGTTTTGGATTATAAATTTAATTGATATTACTATAAATATTGAAAATAAACAAATAAAAAAGTTCATAATATTCATTTTAAAATATATTTTCTTTGATATATATTTTTATATATATTTACTAAAAAAGTATAAATACTCAAAAAACCATTTATCCTTATGAATAAAATTAGTAAATGGTTTAGACGTAAAAAATTAGAAAGAATAAAATCTAATTGTTTACGTCATATTAGAAAAGAAAAAAGTATTTTAGCGTTGATAAATGAAGAATTAAAAATATTAGAAAAAGAATAAATATATATTTTTATATATCTTTTTTCATATATTTTTATAACAACATTTATATATTATTATCCATATATATACTATGGGTGATAACAGAGAATGGTTGACGTATCGGTAAATTCCGCCCCTAAATTCTTTGTAGGAATGATTATATTCGTTCTATTTCTGCTTATCTCAATTTTAATAGGTATGCAAACAATCCCAACGTATAACTCTGCTGCTGCTGAAATTAAAAATGATACAAACGCTACTGACTTACAAATTCTTCTAGTTGAATACGGACAAACAATTTATACATTGATTGTTACTATTGGTTTAGCAGCTGTAGGTCTTATAATCATGCTTAAAGAAGCGGGATTGTTTTAGAAAAGAACATATTAATAAAAACTTAAGAGGTTTACCTCTTTCTTTATTTTTTATGAATATATAAAGATATTTAAATATATATATATTTGAATATATACATAGAAAGGTTTATATTCTTATAAACACATATAATTATGGTAATATTACTATGAAGAAAAAAAACCTTATTTATACGCTATTGATAATTATACTTATATCTTTAAATATTCCTATGACTGTTAATGGTAGTATTGATGGTAATTATTTTAAAGCCGATTTTGATTTATATTCAGATGGTGTAACAAAATTTAATCAATCTGTTTACGGTGAAAAATGGGGTTATTTTAATGGTTCAACATCAAGTAATGGTAATTATCAAATTAATACTTATGGAGATATAAAAAATTTTGGTCTATATTCCCAATCTGCTTTATACGGTGTATCAAACGGATATATTCATTTATATGGTAATTTTCAAAAAATAAAATTAAATTTTACGATGGGGGCTTCAAATTGGAGTGCAAATTATAGACAAGAGCAAATTATTTATTTTTATGATGAGAATGATAATATTGTTTATTACTTAAAATTATACTTTTATGATACTGGAGGTATTGACTATTTATATGGTTATAATTCAAGTGATAAAACAGAATATGAAATTGATACAACAATAACAGATAGGTTAATTGAAGGTTGCGAACTTCTAATTAATTATAATCCGTCTACAAAAGCGTATCAATTTTATTTTTATAATACTGAGGAATTTACACAATTTTATGATAATTTTACAACACCTTATAGTTTTATTAAAAAAATAAAAATGTATCAAAAAATATATATCGTTGATAAGTGTAATGACCATAAATTATTTTTTAATTATTTTGGCGTTTCTTCTGCTACCGTTAAATGGTCATGGGAATATGGCGTTGAAGATTACGAATATAAAGGATATATAGGTCATACTTATGATTATATAACTTCAAGCGGTTATTTTTTGGGTGATTCTTTCGACTTAACTGATGGTTATGGCGATTTATTATTAGAGCAAAAAATAATAAAAGATAGTAATTACGATTTTTACATTAAAAGAGTCGCATTTTCTACATTCCCTTATCCAAATACAGAAATTAATAAATTAACATTAATGTTAAATAATAATTTTTTAGGCGAATATGATAATTTATATATTGAAGGTAGCCGTAATGTTTATGTTTGGGATGGTTTAAACACACTTGTAAGCGATAATATTCTTTTTGAATTTATGATAAGCGAAAATAGTAAATTACAATTGATACAATCAAAAAGAGATTACGGAGAAATAGGTATAACACAACATAGAAGTTGCCGTGATTATGAGCAATATTGGAATATACCGTCATTTTTTGAAGTATTAATTGACCCTATTTTATGGTTACAATTTGCACAATCGCCCGAATATGAATTTTTTGACGGAATGTATAATGCACCTTTACAATCAGATAATAATTTATATTTACAAGTATGGTATGAAAAAGAAATAAGCGGTACTGATTACAACGAAAATTGGTTATATAAAGGACTTGACTTAACGAATCTATCATTACATACTAATGTAACGGAAAATTGTATTGAAAGTGATAATTACCATATTTTATTAGAAGAAAGATATAATAGAAACCCAACAGATGATTTTAATTACTTAATTGGAACAGGTTTATGCTTATCAGAAAATACCAGTTTTGAAAATATAACAAGTTTACTATGTAAAGTCAATAATGAAATTTTAGGTGAATATGATTACAGATATTATGTTGACGATGGTTATTATATCTATTCATGGGATGATAGAGAAATTGATATAAATGGAAATGACGTATTAATTGAATATCTTTTTTCTTTCAATAGTAATGATAGTAAATTATGTTACTTAACGGCTGATAATGTAGATGGAGATAATAATAATAATGCACGTTACGATAACTCAAGTAATGCTTACAATAAATTTAATGGAATTTATGACGGTAGTTATACTATTAATCAAGATTTAATGTACAATTTTTGGTATAACGAAGAAGAAGTAGAAGAAGAAGAAGTAACAGAAAGAGATTACTATTCAATGATTAATATTTCTATTTTTTTAATAGTTTTATTCTTATCTTTTATTACAGGATTAGTAATAATTGTAAAAGTTAATAAAAAGAAAGGTAATTTAAATAAAGATATACAAACAATAATACTTTTATTATTCATTATTTCAGGTGTTGTAATCAGTTTTGCCTCCGATATTATAAATAACGTAATTTTATTTTTATTTATTATACCATTTATATTATTAATACTAAAAAAAGTATGGGATTGGTTTAATTAATATGAATATACCTATAAGCGGAAAAGCAATTATTTTTCTTATACTATATATTACAGTAATGACACTAACAGTTAATGTAATATTTGAAGTTAATACTTCTTACCCAATAGAAGAAACGCCAACGGAGGAGGAAATAGATTTAGGTTTTTGGGGTGATATACCAATAATAGGAGATTTTATACAAGGCGTTTTTAATTTTGCGGGATGGGTAATAACGTTATTTTCATTAATTGGTAATATTCTTTTATTTGACTTATCAAGTTATGGTATTCCTTTTATAGTTATATTATTC
>CAZVNH010000027.1:0-4586 GCA_964628575.1 uncultured Thermoplasmatales archaeon
CTCTAGCAATTAAAATACCGGCAGCAACATCCCACCATGCAGGAGAATTCTTACCCGGTTCATTAATTTTGAAATAACCTGGGTCTGTTGCTGTTGCTCCTTGATGCCATTTCCAGATTACATCAAAATGAGGATTACTTGGTAGTGTTACATATCCATTGAAATCAACACCTTCAATATTCTTACCTAGATCAAAATCAATGTGCGTTTCTTCATCTTGATATACATCTACAACAAGTCCTCCTTGGCTACCTAATTGCCAATCAAGATCTATTTGAGCAGTTTTTCCTTGATATTTTATGCTTAATTCAAGATTTTTTAGAGTATCAACTATCCCATTGAAATCTAAATCATTAACCTTTAAATCTGAACCGCTTCCACTAATATCCCAGTTTGCATATAGATTCTGTGCAGATACTTCATCTATTTGAAACTCAAGTTTATGATTATGAGCTTTATCTTCAAATAATAGTATATCACCTAGCATGCTTTTTGATGTATCTAAATATAGATATCCATCTGTATCAACATGGAATCTTGTATCAATAAATCCATCGCGTATTTCAAGTTTATTATATACTGAGTAATCTCCATATTCAAGATCAATTTCTATTGGATCCCAGCCTCCAACACTTCCACGTGCTGAATGAAATTCTCCTTGAAGTTTACCCCAATATAGTTTTCCCCAAGAGTTAACTTGAGAAGGAATATCAGTAAATCTTACTATTGGATCTATTGCAGTTGGATCAAAACTAATTGGTGCATATATATCAATTTCTTCAAAATTACTACTCATAGTATGAGAAACACTACCATAGACATAATTACTTTGATCCATAATATTATTTAGGTTAACTTTTACATGACCCGAAGCACTTGCACTTATACTACTTGGAATACCTTGAGGTATTGTAATAAACTCCATATCAGGATCATTTATCTGATCAGCCTTAGGATAATAGACAGTTAAACCATTTATTCCTCCACTCATAGATAGCCCAGCATGACCTGAAAGACTAACATCAAGATATGTTCCTGATGAAAGAGATACAGTCCCCCCTGCAGAAACTTTTTGAGAACTTGGAATATGATCAATTTCCAAAAATGGGGCATCAGGGGCATCTAAATCAGTTTTTGGATAAAACACTGTTATTTTATCGATATAGCTATTCATAACAGTTTTTGCATAAACATCAAGCGATGCAGTAAAACTTTTTGGTAAAATGATAAAATCAAGATCATCTATTCCCCATTCACATTCAACAGATGTTGGTAGTCCTTTAATTTCAACTTTCTCTTCAAATACACTAGGAATATCCACTTTTATTCCAACATTAAATCTTTCACTTGCTTCATATTTGAATCCTTTAATACTATTTACATCAAAGCTAAACCAGCTACTAGATTTTGCAAGGTCTCCAGTTTCTATCTTATCAAGTGTTAAAATAAGTCTTGGAACAGGAATTGCTTGACCAACAAATACATCAGCTGTAAAAATAATATCGGTTGGACTGTATCTTGCACTTTTATGATCGAAATTATAGTAAACATAGCCATCAGCTGGTATATACTTGGTTCTTAGGTATACCGGTGGTTCAAATTCAACTGAAAAAGCAATTTCTACTTTTTTAGTATCTGTACTTCCTTCAAATGCTTGGAATCCATATAATAGTTCAACTGGATCAGGTGAAGTTACATCATAAAGTTCATGTTCGAATATTGTTGGGTTAAATAGACTTCCTTCTTCTCTCCAATTATAATTGAAACTTTTTGCAAATGAAAATCGTTTATCTACAAGGTTAGGTATCCTTTCACCCTCTGTTGTTCGATATCCTGAACCTATGGAAATATAATCATAATCGCTGTTATCTGAAGTAAAGACTTTTTTATTGTCATCATTTTTTTCATCTAAATTAAATATTTTGTTTAAGAGATTTTTAAATGGTGTTGATTTTTGATTATCTCTAAAAATGTGTAATCTATCAAATAGGGCTGATAAAATGGGATTATTATTAAATAAGCTATTATCCGGTGTAGATTTACCTTTTCCAGGATTTTTAATTAAACCATAATTTACTCTTAATTCTGACCAAACTGATAATTCTGCTGTATTATCAGATATCCCGCCATTCGGTAATTGTCTTACTCTAAAACGAAATTCGAGACTTCTCGCATCATCACGATCAGGATATTTAATAAGAGACCAATAAAATCCAATTATTACTTCAACATCATCCTCAGGATCATCATCGATATCAAAGAAAAGTATCTCTCCATATTCTGGATGTTTTAGAAATTTCTCAGTAAAATCTGTTATAGATATATCCACTTCTTTATCAAATATCTGTCCTTTATATTCAAAACGAACCCACCATTCAAGAAGATCTCCATTGTTTTTATTCATCCATGGAATATTAACAGGTTTAGACGTTTGTTTTACAGGTTGAAAATCTTCCTCGGTAGTCGATAAATAATTATCTACTGATTTTGAAAGCATTGTTGTTATTTCGTCAGTCGAGAGATAAGTATCTATGTTTTCATTTATTTCAGTAGTATTAGTAATATTTGTTTTGATATTTTGAGAAAAACCAGCTCCTGGTATGCTAACACATAACATACTTATCGCTATTATAATTACTATACTTTTTTTCATTTTCTAAATTCACCTCTTCAGCCCATACAACTTGAATAATATATGGTTAATTACTATATATATATTTATAATTTAGTATATATAACCTTTTCTATGACTAATTTGTGCAAATTGTAGACATATGACGTATTTTTTTTAACTATGCACAATAATGTTCTATAAAATTATGCAATTATTTTTTTCTAATTGTTTTTATATATTAACTTACTTTATTAAATCTTATTAAATATTTAATATTAAAGATATATTCTAAAAAAATTCCACAATAAAACAGTCCAATCTAAACGCTAAATTAAGGATAAATGTTTTATAAAAATTAAAATTTTTTTATTATATTATCTAATATTTTAGATTGGTTTTTAATAAATATTTAAAAAATATTAAAAAAATTTGTGCAAATTATGAGAAAATATAAATATTATTAATATAATGAACAATATAATGGATAAAATAAACCTAAAAGATAGAAAAATCCTTTACGAATTAGATAATGATTCTAGACAATCATTTACTAAAATTGGTAAAAAAGTTGGACTTCATAAAAATGTTGTTGCATATAGAATTAAAAGAATGAAAAAAAATGGAATTATAAGATTTTTTTATACAGTTATAGATTCATTCAAATTAGGTTATAACTGTTTTAGATTCTATATTGTATTTAGAAATACTACTCCAGATATAAGAAAAGAAATTATTAATTATTTTGTTAATAATCAATTTACCTGGTGGGTAGGTACATTTCAAGGTAATTATGACCTTGCTGTTGTTATGTGGGTAAAAGAATTAAATGACTTTCATAATTTCTGGAATGAAACCTTAAAAAAATACAGACATTATTTCCAAAACCAAATATTTTGTAATTATGTTCAATTATATCTTTTTAGAAATTCATTTATCATCGATAAATATGACAAAAAAGATAGGGAGAATTGGCAAATTACTGGAGGAAAAGAAAAAAAGGAAACCGATGAGTTTGATTATAAGATCTTGAAACTTTTAGCAAAAAACGCAAGGATACCTACAAAAGAAATTGCTAAAAGATTAAAAACCACAATTGATACTGTAAACAGCAGGATAAAAAGGTTGATAAAATTAGATATAATCCAGGGTTTCAGAGTTAGTATTGATTACTCAAAATTAGGATTCCAATTTTATAAGGTCAATATTAATTTGAACAATTATAATGATAGAGATCGAATTATCAGTTATATCAAGTATAATTCTCATTTAGTAATGATCGATAAATCAATAGGATATTATGATCTTGAACTTGATTTATGGGTTAAAAATCTTAATCAATTTCAAGAAATTATGGATGATTTAATTATGAAATTTCCAAATTCTATTGAAAATTATATCTATGTTCATGATCCTGTTCTTCATAAAATGTTATATCTTCCTGAAAAATAATACTTTAAATTTCATGTAAAAAAGGAAATATTACATATTCCAAACATTTATATCTAAAAACTAATATATATATTTTAATAATAACTATTGGGGGTTAATTTAAATTGTCTATATTAAATAATAAAAATATTACAATTTTACTAACAATCTTAATGGTTATTGTTATTATTTTGGCACTAATAGTTTTAAACATTACTTTCTCTTTTGTAGAAAATGAAAAGAGTAATGGACATAAGAGTGATGATAAACCGCAGGATAAGGTAATAGATGATCGTATTAGTCCTCTTGTTAATCAAGGATTAACTTTAGAAATTAAAAGAATTAGACATAGAGGATTACTTAAAAAAATGTTAACACCTGGTTTATCATGGAGAATTAAACCTAATTTTTATGTTGTTAGTGATATAGATTCAGAGATTTATTCAAGCTATGACGAAAATGGTTTTACCTATAATACATGGGATACAATTACAAAAGATTTTCGAGTGATTTATGATGCTGAAGAAGAGCAAGAGACATCTGA
>CAZVNH010000027.1:4596-13486 GCA_964628575.1 uncultured Thermoplasmatales archaeon
ATTAAAATCTCTATTATTGAATGTAAAAAAAGCCTACTTGGTTTAAATTCTCAAGAAGTTCTAAAAGAAGAAATACGCATAATCTATGACTATAAAACAGGTAGATGGCATAGTGAATTTGATTCATTTAAAGATACTGATGGCTATGGACATTATGTAGGAAAAACATTTGAATTATGGTTTAATATTTATCAAACTGATTATGATCATGATGGTATTCCATACTGGACTGAAGTAAATATATTAAATACTAATCCAAGAGAAGATGATTCAAAACTAGACCAAGACAATGATGGTATTTCTACATATTGGGAATGGCGATGGGGTTATAATCCATTAATTTGGGATGATCATATTCATCTTGACCCTGACATTGATGGAATTGAAAATATTGAAGAATTCAAGATGTCAAAATGGTTTGCAGATCCTTTTATTCAAGATATGTATTTTGAAGTTGATGGAATGGAAAAAGGTGGAATTTTTGATTGGAAACATATTCTTCATAAAGAAACTCAACAGATAATCATTGAGCGCTTTTGTACACATGGCATTAATGTATATTTTGATGACGGTTGGCCAGGGGGACCAACAAATGGCGGAGGAGAGATACTACCTCACGTAAAAACAATAACTTGGGACTCTGGACATATACAACAATATTATACAAATCATTTTTCTGATGAGAGAAAAGGAATATTTAGATATATCTTAATGTGCCATAGTGCTGGTATAAATTCTGCATATTCAGGAAATACTGTCTTTAATATGTTTGATACTATTGTTATTGCAAATGATCCGAAAACCGTTTATTTTGTTCAAAAATCTTTTCTTTCTCGAACGCAACATTTACTTAGTGCATCAATACTACTTCACGAAATTGGCCATACTCTGGGTATAGAACCTTATACCATTGAAGGTTGTGACAATTTATCACTTTTTAATAAAGAAAAAAGACAACAATTTATTGAAGAATGGAGTAGCTATAAAAGTGTAATGAATTATTATTACACTTATGATAAAAAATTAATTGATTATTCAGATGGTAGTCACGGTGGAAATGATCAAAATGATTGGTTAAATCTTTATTTACCATTTTTTCAAATTGAATGTAATGTCGTTTGTGAACCAGGAATTAGACCACCTGCTACAGATAAGGTAGTTGATGAAGATTTAACTATTGTCATTAAAGGTTGGGAATATAGCGAATATTTTACTAATAAATATATTGAACTGATAGATGAATGGTCTCCAATTGATCCAATTAAATGTGATTGGAATGTTTATATAAAAACTGGAGAGGATAATTTTCCGAGTAATAGAAATATTAGAGTCTATGCCAGACCATTAGTACCAATTTCAGACTGGAGTTTGATAAAAGAAGGTTATATTGACAAGAATAATGATATAATATTTGAAATATAGAAAAAAAATATATATACTTGAAAAGACCTTTATTAAAACAAAAAGGGGGTATTATGAAAGAATTATACTTAAAAAACATGGTGATAATTGTTTTTATTTTGTTTTTTGGTTTATCTATTATCCCTTCTATAAATGGAAATGTAGGAAAAGTAAACATAAATCTTGGATCTGAATCTACATTTGAATACGTAATAATAACAAATGAAAATCTTAAAAATAGTAATTTCCAGTCTTTTATAGATTATAAATCCCAATATATTACTGCAACTATTGTAACCGTAGAAGAAATTCTCAGCAATCCTGATTTTTGGGTTGATGGAAAATATGGTGATGCAACAAGTAAATCAAATGGTAATCCTTTTATTAAAGATGGTGAACAAGTTACTGATTACTATCATAGATTTAATGATACCCAAGCAATAATTCGTAATTTTATCAGATATGCATTTTTGGAATGGAATACAAAATATATACTTCTTGGCGGAGATGTTGAAATTATACCAGTTAGAGAATTACGAATTCATGATGTACTCTGGTTTAGTGGTATAGAATATGAAGAAATTGATGCAGACATAAGATCAGATTTATACTATGCTTGTCTTGACGGAACTTGGAATAATGATTTGGACCAATTCTTTGGAGAAGAAGCGAATTATTCAGTAGCTGATGAGGCAGATTTTATTGCTGAAGTTTATGTTGGTAGAGCACCTGTTGATGGTAAAAATGATGTTAATACTTTTACACATAAAGTGATTAGTTTTGAAACAAGTGAAAAACCTAAAGATATATTACTCCATCAATCTGGAATCAATCAATTTAATATTCCTGATTCAACAGTTATTCCTGAAACATGTTTAGAACAAATACCAGATTCATATAACATTCATAAATTATATCAAACAGAAGAAAAGGTAACTATTGATAAATGGGTAAATTGTTTTAAAAGTCCAGATAAGTTGATTATTTTACATACAGGTAGTGGTTATAAAAAATCTTATTTTTTAAACCGTAATATCAATAATGATGTATCATTTACCACTCAGGATGTAAACAGACTTGATAGCACTTTTTATCCAATACATACAACTGTTGCTTGTAATAGTGGAGATTTTGGAGGTGGAGAAGAATGTCTCGCAGAAGAATTAATTCTATGGCAATATGGTGGACCATCTGCCTGTTTTTTCAATACATATTATGGCTTTGTTTCTCATAACGATGCCCTTGCTTTTTCAGGTGAATTCATTGTTAGACAATTTTATGAAATATTCCAAAACAATACACAAAATCTTGGAAAAATAAATCAATTTTCAAAAGAACATTTCGAAGATGCAGCAAAAACAAATCATGGATATAGATGGTGCTATTATACAATTAATTTATTAGGAGATCCTGAGACACCTGTTTTTATAGTAAGAGAAAAACTACCCTCTCCAGATGATATATATGTAGATGATGATTTTAATCCTTCAACACCAGGTTGGGGTGTTAATTGCTTTAACAATATACAAGATGGAATAAATGCTGCTGAAGAAAATAGTATTGTTCATGTTAAACAAGGTAAATACTATGAGGCAATATCAATTGATAAAACAATTGATTTAATTGGTGAAAATAAAGATACAACAATTATTGAAGGTGAAAATAATTTACATACTATTACAATAAATGCAAACTCTACTTTGATAAGTAATTTTACAATACAGCATAAAGAATCGACAACAAATGAAATCTTAACTGGAATATATATTTCATCAAATTGTGATGGAAATGAAATATACAATAATATAATAATTAAAAATAAAGGTTATGGAATACAGATATATGGTTCGTGTAATAATCATATTCATGATAATAAGATTACTCAAGATAGTATAGGTATTGCAATTTTTAATCCTAAAATTCAAAATCCTAATGAAAATAGTATCACACCATGTGGAAATATAATAAGAAAAAACAAAATCACTTTATGTACAACTCTTGGAATATATATTGCTTTTGCAAGTGGTAATCATTTTTGGAGGAATAAATTTATTAATAATCAAGAGTCAGAAAGTTTACCAGGAATTGACCCAAATGCTTTTTTTATACATTCACTTGATGGGTTTAATGAATGGGGGGGTAACTACTGGGGTGAACCAAATCCTGCTCCAAAAGCAATACATGGACGCGTAGGGGAGATATCAGAGTTTAGTAATATAATTAGTGAAAATATTGATATAGGTGAAGAAAGTATTGAATATGACTGGAATCCTCAAATACGATCATATGATAAAACATACCAATTAAAAATAATACTTCTTTTAAAATCAATACATTCTCAACTTCTAAAATTTTTTTATAAAATTTAGATAACTTAATTTTATAAAATATTTTATCACTAATTAATATTTGCAATATTTTAAAAAATACAACTGCCTCTAGGCATATATTGAAAAATGAAAAATAAAATACATAAACAATATTTACAATCAATAAAAAAACCTTGGTTAGTAAAAAATAATCAACAAAATATTATTATTAAAATCAATGAAAAATATACATTATTTTGTTGTAAATATCTACCAAGATCCATCAGAAAAACAATTTTTTCAATATCATATAAAACCTCTAACATTTTTTCAAGATTAGTACATTTACTAATTCAACTATCCTATAGATCATATATAATACAAGGAAAAGACACTTATAATCAAAAATTAACAATCCTTGGTTTCAATAATGAAGATAGATTTCCATATCTTAAAAAAATTTTATTTTTAGATAACCCATCATTTAAAGAAAAAGAAAAAACAATTATCATAAAAATTGATAAAAGAATAAATCAGATAGATAACGTTGATGCAATTATCATTAAAACAGATATCTTTTTCTCAGGATACATTGAATTTAGATATAAAAGAACCATTAGAAAAAATATTATCCCATTTTTCAAAAAGTGTTAAAGAAGATATAAGAAAGATAAAAAAGCATAATTATAGTTATGAAATAACTGAAGATCCTAAAAAACTTGAAATGTTTTATTATAAGATGTATCTACCTTACATTAAATGGAAACATGGTAAAAACGCAGTTTGTTCAAATTATTTTGCTATAAGACAGTTATTTGATTCAAATAATAAACTAATGCTAATAAAACATAAAAATGAATATGTTTATGGTGCTCTTTTTAGAGTAAATAATAAAAAGGTTACGGCAACATATGTAGGAGCAATAAAAGAAAAATATAATCTTTTTAAAAAAGGACTTGGCTCAACTCCTTATTATTTTTTAATTATCTGGGCTAAAGAAAATAATATTAAAAAAATTGATTTTGGACAAACAAGAGCTTTTTTAAATGATGGAGTAACACGTTTTAAAAGAAAATGGGGAACAAACTTTAAAAAAATTAAAACGCCTATTACAAATATATATGCTATAAAAACATGTAACAAAAGTGAATTAATCCAAAATCTAAAAAATGATAATCCATTTATATATTTAGAGAAAAACAATATAAATCCTATTTTAAATAATAAAAAATCAAAAGCTAAATAAATATTTTTTTAAAAAGAATAAACTTATAGATATAAACAAAAATATCAGTATAGTTTATGACACAAAAACCTAACTATGGTTTCCCATTATCTAGCATAATATTTAGAATATTTTTTTCGATGATTCTATTATTAATTATAATTATACTTATCTGTTTCCAGATTCCAATATTTCAAATATTATCTATCAGCATAACCCTACTTTTAATATATATAACAATCGGAATAATCTATTTTAAAAAACGTTTCTTAAAATTTAGAAAAATTATTTTAGAAAAAATGATAGAATATGCAAAATTAGAAGGTAATGAAAAAATCCTTGATCTTGGAACAGGTGCAGGTTTTCTTGCAATAGGATTTGCAAAAAAGATTACAAATGGTAGAATCTATGGAGTGGACAGATTCAATCTGAAATATAAAAACCTTTTACTAAATATAAAAAATATAATTAAAATAAATTTTATAGGACATACATTAAAAAATGCAAAAAATAACGCAAAAATCGAAAATGTTTTTAAAAAAAGTATTTTTATTAAATCTGATCTAACTGAAAAAATAGATTTTCCAATAAATACTTTTGATATTATTGTTTCAAGTCAATTTCTCTATTGTCTTCCTCAAAATAAAAGACAATACGTTTTTCAGGAAATTGACAGAGTTTTGAAAAAAAATGGAAAACTTATATTTTTTGAATCAAAATCTTTTTTAAGTTGGAATATAAATATTGTAAAAGATTTTTTTGAAAAAAAAGATTATACAGTAGAAATCTTTAAATTTAAAAGATACAGAACAGGATGTATATTTTTTGCAAAAAAACATTAATAATCTTATATTTTTATAGAAATATTTAAATCTAATGTAAAAATAAGATATAATGTATGATAGATATTTCCAAAAAGAGTTATTTAAAATACGTACTTTTTGGATCATTATATTTTTCACAAGGGATTATTTTTGCCCTTGCAACAATAATTATTAATATTTATTTAGATAACAAGGGAATTTCTGATTCAACAATTGGAATTATTATCGCATTAGCCTACCTGCCTTGGGTTATTAAATTTCTTTTTGGAGGCATTGTTGATCATTATATTAGATTTGGTCGAAGAAAATTCATAATATTAGGAGGAGCAATAAGTTCAATATGTTTAATTATTATTTCGTTTCTTGATCCAGAAATTGCGATAATTCCATTTGCATTAACCTTGTTTATTGGGTCTTGTGGAATTGTTTTATTAGATGTATCTGCTGATGCCTGGGCAATTGAACTATCTGAGGAAAGAGAAAGAGGAAAAATAAACGGTGCAATGTTTGGTGGATTATTTATTGGTATGGCTGTGTCTTCAATTGTAATTGGAGCAATAGTCGAGGCTTTTAGCTATTCAATTGGATTTATTATCAGTGGTTTAATAATAGTTTTAATACTAATCTTTCCTTTATTTATTAAAGACACGCCTATTCCAGAAAGAAAAGAAAAAACACGGAAACTTCTCGTAGTCGAGTTTAAGAAAACAAATATACAGTTTATATCAATATTTTTTCCAATATCAGCTATAAGTTTTGGGCTTCTTTCAATAGTTATTCCTCAATATATGAATGATGTTTTGAATCTCAGTATCAGTCAGATTGGTTTAATTGCGGCTGTTGCTCCACTTGCTACAGTTTTTGGAAATGTTATAGGCGGTTTTTTAGCTGATATATGGAATAGAAAAAATACTCTTTATTTAACTATTAGCTTAAACATGTTTTTTGCAGCTTCTTTAGTATTTGCAGATACATGGGAGAAACTTGCAATTATCTGGTGCATAGTTGGATTTTTACATGGCGGACATTTTTCAGCATTTGGTGCTTTATCAATGGATGTTACAAATCCAAAGATTGGTGCAGCTCAATATTCAATTCTAATGTCGATAGGTAACAGTGGAGAAATGGGAGGAGCTGCCGCAAGTGGAAGCTTAATTACAGTATTAGGATTTACTCGTGTTTTTCTTTATTCAGGTCTTGTTTATGGACCTGCGCTATTAATTTTACGTTTTGTTAAGTCTAAATATAAAAACAAAGACTCTTGACATGAACTATAAAAGTAAATCATAATTTAGCATAGCATCTTGAATTAATTGAATTCTTGAATCATCTTTGTTAATCAATATAAGAGTTATCCCTTCAACAGGGCAGCCTTTTGAATAACAAATATCTTGATGCATATCACTTTTTATTTTACCACCAAGATGATAACTCATACCATAAGCAATATGTAATCCGACTTTTTCATCTTCTAAAACATTACCAGTAATTACTGCTTTTGGATTACATCCAATACCAAGCTCTGCAATGTTTGCTCTAGTTGGATTTTCATTAAAAAAATCACGCATTACTTGTGCTTTAATAGAATTACCAATAACATTAATAATTGTATTATTTTTAATTATAAATTTTACAATTTCTTTATCATATGCAACAGGTAATATGCCAGCAGTTTTACTTTCCCCAAATTCTTCTTTTTCATCAGATACTGCTTCATAAGGAACCTTACATGCTTCCCCACTTGGAAAATTAATAAATTGACCAGGTTTAACACATTCACCTTTATCAGATAAAGCTATTCGATTTCTAAGATCTAAAAATAGAGTATCACCAGTAGAAAATATTACTTCTGCACCAATTGCATTATTTAACATTTTTTCAATAGCAATAGCATATTTTTGTATAAGAATGTAGTCTGCATTGAGTGCTGTATCTTCCATTCTTTTTTCAATCATTGGCATACTAGCACCTCGAGTCTTAGAATCCTTATTTCTAAAAGCAGTTACAAATGATGATGTTGCAGAAAATTCAGTCATTACAAGAACTAAATCTGCTTTTGCAGCAATATTAAGGATTTTCTGTGAAACTGGTGAGTTATGTATTCCTGTAGCTTTATATTCATTAAGACTTACATAAAAATCTTCTTTTTCACCCATTTCCTTAAAGATTTCATACCATTCATGAGCCATCTTTCTTCTTTCTTTCCATTTATAATTATCTTTAAAATTATTATGTGGAATATCAATTAAAAACAATACTTTTTCACCTCGCCTAGGTGCAAAAACATTATTAAACATCTTAATTTTTTTTTTAATATTCACTTTTTCTACTCCAAATTAATAAGTTCAAAATCGTTAATCTTTTAAAAAAGTTAATGTAAGAATGGTTTGACAGCGTACCGAGAGCCAGAGGATTTCAAGCAGTGAAGTTTACCCCATAAGAGTTCCGAAGAACTCAAACAAAGCTCTCCACCTAGTCCAAAGGTTCAAGCCCTCTCAGGAGGGTAATCGTCCCATAAGCTCGCGCATCATAGTACCAAGGATTACGCAGGTGGGCTTAACTACCGGGTTCGGAATGAGACCGGGTGTTTCCCCGCCGCTTTGGCCGTCAAACCATAGCTTTACTCTGATTTTTTATTATTTAATACGCAACCTGTCTAACGACTGAGCCAGCAAATGAGCGTTTAGTAGCTATCAGGCTGAACACGTCGCCGAAGCTTCGTGCTTACACCCTAGCCCTATCAAACGAATCTTCTATTCGAGCTCTATGATGCCTCGTCTTAGGGTGGGCTTCATGCTTAGATGCTTTCAGCATTTATCCCTTAAAGCGTGGCTGCCCAGCATTGCCTTGTCAGACAACTGGTAAACTAGTGGCTTCAGACCCCTGTTCCTCTCGTACTAAAGGGTCTTTCCCTTCAAGCATCAACGCTTCTAGAAGATAGCAACAAACCTGTCTCACGACGGTCTAAACCCATCTCACGATCCGCTTTAATGGGCGAACAACCCCACCCTTGGCAGCTGCTGCACCACCAGGATGCGGAGAGACGACATCGAAGTAGCAAGCCTTCAGGTCGATATGGGCTCTTACTGAAGACAACTCAGTTATCCCCGGGGTAACTTTTCTGTTATCAA
>CAZVNH010000028.1:0-664 GCA_964628575.1 uncultured Thermoplasmatales archaeon
GATATTTACTTTTTTGATTCCTGGGATTTTTTCAAGTTCTGATACTTGTATTTCGTTATCAAAATGCCCGATATTACATACAATTACTTGATCCTTCATTTTTTTCATATGATCTGCTGTTATTATTTCACAGTTCCCTGTTGCTGTAACATAAATATCTGCAGTTCCAAGAGTATCCTCGACTGTTGTTACTTCGTATCCTTCCATAGCTGCTTGAAGTGCACATATTGGATCAATTTCTGTAACAATTACTCTTGCACCAAAACCTCTCATGCTTTGACAGCAGCCTTTTCCAACATCACCGTATCCACATACTACTATTATTTTTCCTGCAACCATTACATCTGTTGCACGTTTAATTCCATCTGCAAGGCTTTCACGACAACCATAGAGATTATCAAATTTTGATTTTGTAACAGAATCATTTACGTTAAATGCTGGAAATAAAAGAGTTTTATCATTCATCATCTGATAAAGCCTATGAACACCAGTAGTAGTTTCTTCAGAAACACCTTTTATATCTTTGGAAATTCGATGCCAACGATCTGGATCTTTTTCATAAATTTCTTTTAAACAAGCTATCAGCTCTCTAAAATCTTCACCTTCAGTACTATAATCTTTATCAAATAAATCTGGATTATTTTCAACTTCATATCCCTTATGG
>CAZVNH010000028.1:674-13229 GCA_964628575.1 uncultured Thermoplasmatales archaeon
ATCACCACCATCATCAACTATTAGATTAGGTCCACGACCATTCCCAAAATCAAGAGCTTTACTTGTACACGACCAGTAATCCTTAAGTGTTTCTCCTTTCCAAGCAAAAACAGGTGTATCTGTTTTTGCAATCGCTGCTGCTGCATGATCCTGTGTGCTAAATATATTACAACTAGCCCATCTAATATCTGCACCAAGTTCTTTTAGAGTTTCAATTAAAACAGCGGTTTGAATAGTCATATGTAAGCTACCTGTGATTCTTGCATTTTTCAATGGTTTTCTTGGTCCATATTTTTCACGAGTAGCCATCAAACCTGGCATTTCTTTTTCTGCAATTTCAATTTCTTTACGTCCCCAATCAGCTAGGTTAATATCCTTAATTTTATAGTCTTTTATATCTGACATCATCATTTATCAACACCTTTATTTTAATATTAGTTTTGCATCAACTACACAATAATCGTTTTTATAAACAAAAACAGGATTCAAATCCATCTGGTCAATGTTATCCATTAATTCTTCACCTATTTTTGAAACCTTCAAGATTAAATCAATTACAAGCTTTTTATCTGCTTTTATATTTCTAAAACCTTCAAGAAGTTTTTTACCTTTAATTTCTTCAATCATTTCCTCTGCATCATATCTTTCGATTGGCGCAACTCTAAAAGAAACATCCTGATAAAGCTCTGTATATATTCCACCGACACCTGCCATAATAGACAAACCAAATGTTGGATCTTGAACAAGACCAATGATTACTTCAACTCCTTTTTCTGTCATCTGATCGACAAGAAGATTTTCCTTTGGAAATCTTTTTCTAAAATCCTTGAAATATTTTATTAACTCATTTTTATCTTTAATGTTAAGTTTTACACCACCTACATCTGTTTTATGAAGGATTTTATTTGAACAAACCTTTAGAGCAACTGGATATTTAAGTTTAACATTATTGATATCTTCGATTTTATTTACTATCTGATATTTTGTTGTTTTTATATTATAAAGATTTAGAAGGTCTTTTACTTCATTTTCAGCAAGGGGTCCATTTGTTTTTATCAGTTGTTTTAAATCTTTTTTCATCTTCTTAAACCTTTTTTCTGTCATCCACAACACGTTTAGCTTTTAAACCTTCCTGAGTGATTGAATTTGGAGGCAAAACTGTTACGTCAGGTGTAAAAACTATTATTGATTTTATTTCACTTTTTAATTTTTTTTCAAGATCGATTTGATCAACTTGACTTAAACGATTCTTACTTTCAACTTCAACAGTAAGCTGGTCTACATCATTTTCATCAGTCGTTAGAACCATGCGCCAGTTACCACCTACTTGATCATTTTTCATTAAAGCAGATTCAATTTGACCTGGATAAATATTAGTTCCTCTAATAATTAACATATCATCACTTCTTCCTTTTACTGGAGAATGTTTGATATGGGTTCTATTGCATTCACATGTTTTCTGATCATAGAGTTTTGCAATATCACGTGTTCGATAGCGAATTATTGGCATTCCTTCTTTTGTCAGAGTTGTTAGAACAATTTCTCCTTCTTCCTCAGGCTCTACTGGTTCAAGTGTTATAGGATCAAGTATCTCTATTAAGAAATGGTCTTCCCATATATGAAGCCCATCATGTTGATCACAATCAGTTGATACACCTGGTCCACACATCTCAGTTAGACCATAAATATCATGAACATCCATATTCCATAAATCCATGATTCTTTTCTTAAGACCTGGTGTAAACATTTCAGCTCCAAACAAACCATTTCGTACTTTTAATTTATGAAGTTCTATTCCAAGATCTTGTGCTACTTGCGATAATCTCATGGCATATGATGCAACACCACTTATAAAGGTTGTACCATAATATTTCATAAGTTTTAACTGTCTTTCAGATTGCCCAATACCTGAAGGAATAACCATTGCACCTACTTTCTGTGCTCCATAATGAAAACCAAATGCACCTGTAAATGTTCCATATGGTATAGGATTCTGAAAAACATCTTTTTTTGTTAATCCAGACATTGTTAAACATCTTGCCATGACCTCAGACCATACATCAATGTCATGAGGTGTATAAGCAACTGTTACAGGGGTTCCAGTTGTACCACTAGATGCATGAAGCTCTATACAATTATCAAGTGAAGTTGTCATCATTCCAAATGGAGCATTATCTCTTAGATCATTTTTTGTAGTTAATGGAAGTTTATTGATATCCTGAAGTGTTTTAATATCCTCAGGTGTTATCTTTAATTCTTTAAATTTTTTCTTATAAAATGGAACATTATCGTATACAAGATGAACTATTTCTTTTAATCTTTTCAATTGTATTTCTTTTATTTTTTCCCTTGGAAGTGTCTCAATTTTCTTATTAAACATATGATCCATAATTGTTTAACCTTGGCCGATGAATATGGATATCCATTAAAATATTTTTGTTGTAAATAGATTTAAAATAAAATCATTATTAAGTTCGCTGATCTCATCTGTTAATTTAGACAATCATTATTTTTTTTATTCATAATCTGTTATAAACTTGTATTGTCTTGTGATATTTTTAAAAATACTCCAACATATTTTAAATATTTAAAAGCAAAAAATTCTCTTGAAATTGGTTTAGTTTTTCCACCTTTTAAAACTGCTTCGATGGTTTCAGGTCCACCCTCATAATAAAATCGAACATAAATTGATGAACTATCCTTTGTAACATCATACTTAGGACAATATTTAGCACTAACAGTATACTCTTCGTTTGGATCAAGATGAAACTCACCAGTATTACTAACTATAAAACAATCAGAAGGACACCAAATCTCTACTCTTTTTATTTTAGCTCCTCTGTTTTCAATAATAAATTCATGTGAACTCGAGCATTCTCCTGCTTTAACAACTCCAAAATGATAGCTCTTTGGATAAACATTTACAAGTGTTGTTGTTGGTAATTCAAAATAATAAACACTATCTTGTATTTCGCATTCACCATATTTTATTCTGAAGTAACCGTTTTCTCCCCAACTTGTACCCCAGCTGTTTTTACATATCCAATAATCTTGGTCTTCATTAAATCCTACTAATACTATTCTATGCAATCCTTCAGAGTATCCCCATTGATGCTCATAAATTCCACCAGTATACTCTTTAAAGTCTAAATATACTCTGAAGCTTGCTGTTAAAGTTCCATGATTTACCAATGCATTTTTTATAGATTCCTTGTCACTAGATACTCTCTGAAGATTTGTAATATCAAATCTTTCTTGTTCCCAGTCATGGCATTTGTTATTACATGATACTTCTGATGCTTGATACGAAAAACATGACTCAGGAATTGCTCCATAAGTCTCTAAGAATTTAATAGTAGAGGAAATAGGTGAGCCTTGACAACCGTCTATTCCTCCTACCCAGCTTTCACCACATGAAACCATATATTGCTCAGAAAGATCGATATTCATATTTGGGTCTTCATTCATCATCTTAATACATGTTTCAATTGCTCCAAGTGTTCCAAAAGCATAACAGCTACCACAACTTCCTTGATCTTTCACTGAGGTCATCCAGTTACCAGTGATTCCCTTATATTCTGCGTTTTGCCAATCCCATGATGATGGTGTTAATCCAGTTATTTTTTCACCAACAGGCTCAATAACCGTATCTTCGAGTTCACCTAAATAATATTTTTTTTCATCTGTTGTTTTGATATTTTTTATGTTTATTATATTGTATCTGCAATCATTATTATTTTTGATATATCTTTCATCTATTATAGATTCCTGATTATCTATTAAATCCTGTAAAAATGTAACTATTTTTTGGAATTTAGATAATAAACCTGTTAGAATTGATTTGATAGGTTTATCAACTGATTTATCAATGGAGTATGATGAAAATTTTTGTTGACCATGAACCTTGATATCACCATTTGAATAAAAACTGATTTTCCTATAATGACCTTTATCTTGATCATTATCACGAGTTCCTCCAATAGAGTCAGTCATTACATATGTTGTTTTTCTACCTTCTTTTAAAATTAAATCTCCATTTACCCATCCACCACCATCGCCAAAGTAATCTGATGTAACATAGCTTTTATGTATATGCCCTGCTAAGACTAAATCAACATTATAATTTTCACAATAATATCCGAAATCATGTACTGTTCCATCTCCATTAATATTGAAATATTTGAAACGACCATTATTTTGAGAGCATATCACATAGGGATGATGTGTGAGCGCTAATTTAAAATCAGCATTCAATTTTGTATCTTCTATAAAATGTGTTACTTCATTTCCATATCTGTCTCTTAAACCATCCCCTTGTGGTAAAAAATCTGTATCCATATAAGTATCCATTCCACTAGTTAAAGAATAAAGTAAAATACTATATCCATCTATATTAATAGTTCTTTTATAGTAATACTCCTGTGAAATATAATTTCTATAATTGTCAAAATCATCACCGTTAAATCCTGTCATATAATATGCATCATGGTTTCCTGGACAGAAATAAATTGGAATATTGGTTCCTTTAAGAAACCAACCACTATTAGGATTACTGGTTACTTTACTTCCATCAAGCCCTTCACACATCATTTGATAAGCATCAGCACCATTTGTTGAATCACCTGCCTCAACCAAGTCTCCAGTGCATACTACAAACGATGGTTGAGGTTTTTGATTTTTAATATTATTAAGTATTTTTTCCCAAGCATCTTGAGAATCTTGGCTATTACCTGAAAAATGTAAATCAGTTATGTGAATTATATTAAAAATCTCAGTTGTAGCTACTGGAGCAAAATTTGCAATAATTGATTTATCGCTGTCTATTATTATGTTAATATCTTCTAGGTTTTGATCTTCTGAAGAAACATCACCAGACCAACCTTCAAATTCCCAATTATCTGCTTCACATTCTGTCAGAGACACAATAGTATCTTTCAAGATATCATTAAAAGTCTGCGAATCTTCAACAATATAAGAATTTGAGTTATATTTAACTTCGACAAATCCACCCTCCTCTGGTGAAACTGAAATAGTTAAAGAATAAAACTCGTTATCCTGATTAATATTTATTATTAAAGCAGGAGAAAATTCACTTTGAGCGCCATGCTCATCTTCTGCTAAAACTCGTAAACAATAATCTCCCTCAATTTCAAATATATGATCTATACTACAAACCTTTCCAGAATTGTAAAAATTGCTCCATTTGTTAATTGATCCATCACATTCCCAATCCCAGCCATATCGAATTCTATCTTCTTCTAGATCAGTTGTAGTTGTAGAAAAAGTATATGTTACACCTGTTTTTCCAGATGTTGGACCTGATGGTTTACTAGGAGTATTTGGATTATTATTTGGTTCATATTCAACAATAAGATATGGTTTGTAATTACTATTTTCATTTGAATTGATTCTAATATATTCATTATAGGTATCGACACCAGGTGAATTTAACCAAGGGTCCACGCCATTTATATCTCTATCAGATCTAATACAAAATTTAGTTATTCCACCTATAGTTATCCAATTTTGTGGATTATTTATAATTATATTGTTTTCACCATTAACTATAAAATTTGTTGTACTTAACGAACCTGCGTTTTCGCCATAATTTGCTTTATTATAATCATTACTAATAAGTGGTTTATGAGGATGATCATTATATCCTTTTTGAATAACAATATTAAAATCAGTATCTGATTTATCTAACTCACCGTAGAATGTTAATGTTGCAGAAGTAATAGTAGAACCTAATGGAATTGTAGATGTATCAAAAAATAAGAACCCTCTATGAATATAATAATATCTCATATTATATGACCCAGTTGCTTTTTGACCTATAATCATGTTTTCTAGATTCTCATATACTAAACCATCTTCTTTTGTCCAAATCTCATTATAGGTTTTTGGTATTGTTGAATATCCTAAAATATGGCCATCAGAGCTTAAACTATAAAAATCATCTATATCAGTTGATTTAAGAATGATTTCATTGTTTATCTCTACAATATTTAATGCCGTTGACAACATACTACTTAGAACCATTAGCATAAATGTAACTATAACAGTTATTTTACATTTCATAAACATATAAAAGATCTATATTTTTCTCAGTATATAATATTTATAGCTCAAACTCAAAACATCAAAAATAGTGTATATATGATTTAATAATCTATAAACTCAATTAAATTTATTATTAATAATACAGATATGGTGGAAATATATCATGTATTAAACCTATAAGGTCATCAATCCGCTCTTTATCAGATATTTTCGCAATCCTATCCTGTTTTTTATTAAATTCCATAACTGGATCAATTTGTGTATCAAAAAAACTATTTTTATACGTAATAAGTAAATCACCAATTTCTTCAATATTTTTCATAACATATCTTATTTCATTTTCAATAGTGATTCTCTCTATTATATCCGCTTCAATTAGTCTCTTTAAATTTGAATGGATACATGATGTGCTTCTGCTAAAACCAGGTTCTTTCTCATTACCCTTGGTACTGTAATACTCTAAGTATCTACTAAGCTCGGTAAGTGTTGGAATATGTAAAAAAAGTATTAGAATAATTTTTCTAATGGTTTTTTGTCTTAGAAGATTTAACATATCTTTATTGTTCTTACCAATGTTTTCTGTTATATAGAATCTGATGAATCTACTTTCTTTTCTTGATTCTATTAGATTTCTTTTTATTAGATAATTTATATGATATCTCAAAGTGGTAAATGGCATATTGGTTCTTCTTGAGATTTCTCTAAGATGTAAACCTGGTGCTTTTTGAATAGTATTGAAGATATCTTGTCTTTTTTCAAGTTCAAAAAGTCTATCATTTACCATAATATTTAACTCAATAGGTATTATTAATCAATTATATTTATATTTTCAAACTAATAAACATTTTGTTATTTTCTTTAAAATGTAAAATTTTTTACAAATACTTAATTATCAATTATTAATTTAATGAATCAACTTTATTTTAATATTTTATAAAAACCTATTAAACTTCAATATTATCGACAAAAGTTTTAAATAACGTTTTTACTTCCTATGGTCCTACTAGATACCAATAGGTTGGTGTACTTATCATGGTTAAAAGTATGTATGATTATCTTAAAGATCAATGGAAAAAACCAGACCTTGCTTATAAATCACCACAACAGCAACGTCTTATTCAATGGCGAAAAGAAGAAAATTTTTCAAGGTTAGAAAGGCCAACTAGAATTGACCGTGCACGATCATTAGGCTACAAGGCTAAACAGGGATATATTGTTGTCCGTGCTCATGTAAGACGTGGAGGTCTTAGAAAACATACAATTAAAGGTGGTCGTAAACCATCTGCAAAAGGTATAACAAAAATTACAATGGGAAAAAACACCCAACGAATTGCTGAGGAGCGTACTGCTAAGCATTATCCTAATATGGAGGTTTTAAATTCATATTGGGTTGGAGATGATGGTAAAAATCATTTTTATGAAGTTATACTTGTTGATCCTGTACACCCAGCAATATTAAAGGACCCTAAAATAAACTGGATAACAGATGTTTCAAATAAAAGAAGAGTTCTCAGAGGTAAAACAAGCGCTGGACAAAAGGGAAGAGGTTTACGATATAAAGGCAAAGGTGCTGAAAAGGTTAGACCTAGTCTACGCGCTAATCTTAATCGCGGTAAATAAAAAATATTTACTTTTCCTAAATTTTATTAATATTACCTTACAACCATTACTGGTTTTGCAGCATATTGAACAACCTTATTTGCAACGCTACCAATTAGATATCTTCCAAGTTCACTATGGCCTTTACTACCAAGAACAATAAGATCAACATTTAATCGATTAGATACATCAATTATTTTAGCTGCAGGATCCCCTTCTTCTACAATTCCTGTTAAAGTAAATCCTTGTTTTCCAAGATCAATTATCGCATTTTTAATAAGAACATCTGCTTTTTTTTTCATATTTTCATAAGCATCAACATCAACGTAAGATTTATCTGTAGGACTTGGTACAACAGCTAAAAGAAAAAGATCCCCATATTCATCAATTAACATCATTGCTCGATTCAAAGCCTGCTCTGAGCCCTCAGATCCATCAAAACCTACAAGTATTTTTTTCATACAAATCTAACTATTTCTTTCTCCAAACAGGACCATCACTTGTATCCTGTATTTCTATACCAATTTCATCAAGTTTATCTCTTATATTATCTGCTGTATTCCAATCTTTATTTTTTCTTGCTTCCTCTCGAACTTGAAGTAATGATTTCATTAGTTCTTCAATATTTTTTACTTCGATATCAGTTTTATATTCAGATAAAATATCAATTAATTTTTTCAATAGTTTATCATCTACAACTTCCTCTTTTTCTGTTTTAAGCTGAAATAATGTTAATATATTTCCAAGTTTAAGTAGGGTATCAAGTGCATATCTGCATAATTTTGGATTTGAATTATTCTCTAAAAATCTATTACTATTATTTACAAATTCAAAGATAATTCCAACAGCTTGTGGAGTATTAAAATCATCATCCATTGCAGATATAAAACCATTTTTAAAATCATTTATTGTTTGTAAATATTCTTTTTCATCTTTTGATAAATCTGTTTCATTTATATGACCTATTTCGTCATCTGCAAGGATTTCCAGTTTTTCTTTTAACCTATATATACGATCTAAACCTTTTTTAGCATTTTCTAAACCTGTATTACTAAAATCAGGTGGACTTCTATAATGAGCTTGTGCATAAAAGAACCTAACAACTTCTGCATCCCATTTTTTTAATAAATCTTTGATATTTATAATATTTCCAATTGATTTTGACATTTTCTCTCCATCAACTGTTAAAAGACCTATATGCATCCAGTATTTTGCAAACTGTTTCCCTGTTGCAGCTTCTGCTTGTGCTATCTCATTTTCATGATGTGGAAAACGTAAATCCATAC
The DNA here is from genome assembly GCA_964628575.1 of uncultured Thermoplasmatales archaeon. GTDB lineage: Archaea > Thermoplasmatota > E2 > DHVEG-1 > DHVEG-1 > CAZVNH01. The sequence goes on from CAZVNH010000028.1 coordinate 9,623, forward strand.
CTCCTCCGTGAATATCAAATGGAAGACCAAGATATTTACTGCTCATAGTTGAGCATTCGATATGCCATCCCGGACGTCCCGGACCCCATGGTGAATCCCACGATGGTTCACCTGGTTTTGCTGATTTCCATAATGCAAAATCAAAAGGATTTTGTTTTTTATCACCAGGTTCTTTTCTCGTACCTGCCATTAAATCATCAAGTTTTTGACCAGAGAGTTTACCATAATCAGGAAATTTTTCAACTGAAAAATAAACGTCACCATCTGATTCATATCCTATATCTTTATCAATTATCTTTTTTATAAATTCAATCATATCAGGAATTGTTTCAGATGCCTTTGGATAGAAATCTGCTCTTCGAATTCCAAGCTCATCAAGATCATTTAAGCATATCTCTGTAAAACGTTTAGAATATTCAAGAGCATCAACACCTTCTTTTAATGCAGCAGTAATAATCTTGTCATCTACGTCTGTTATATTTTGAATATAGTTAACATCATAGCCTTTATACTCGAGATAACGTCTAATAACATCAAAAGCAAAATATGTTCGAGCATGACCAATATGTGCATCTGAATAAACTGTCATACCACATACATACATTCTCACTTTTCCTTTTTCAACTGGTTTGAATTCTTCTTTTTCTCTAGTCAATGAGTTATATATTTTTAATGTCATTTTTTAAGCCTCAACTTTTTTTCAAAAACAAAGTCTTGAATATATATTTTACTAAGATATAAACTCCAAATGATTTATAAATATAATTTGTATACCATGAAAACGTAATAATATCTTATGGAGGTTTAAGGAATTATGAAAACAACTTTTAGCATAATTAAAGCTGATGTTGGAGGATGGCCAGGTCATGCCCTAGTTCATCCTGACCTTGAAGAAATAGCAAGAAAAAAACTTACTGATGCAAAAAGAGAAAAAATTCTAATAGATTTTTATGTAACACACTGCGGAGATGACCTAGAGTTAATAATGACTCATAAGAATGGAATAGATTCAAAGGAAGTTCATAGTCTTTCTTGGGAAACATTCTGTGAAGCAACAGAAAAAGCTAGAGACCACGGACTTTATGGCGCGGGTCAAGACTTACTTTGCGATGCTTTTTCAGGTAATATCAAAGGGATGGGTCCAGGAATTGCTGAGATGGAATTCACAGAAAGAAAAGCAGAACCCGTTATTGCTTTTATGATGGATAAAACAGAACCTGGAGCATTTAACTATCCAATTTTCAAGATGTTTGCAGATCCATTTAATACCGCTGGACTTATAATTGATCCATCATGTCATGATGGTTTTGTATTTGAGATATGGGATATTCAAGAACATAAAAACGTATTATTAAAAGCACCAGAAGAAATGTATGATTTACTTGCACTAATTGGAGCAAAATCTCGTTTTGTAATAAAAAGAGTTTTTCCGAAAAAAAGTTCTAAACTTCCATCTGATGAACCTGTTAGTGCAATTTCAACTGAAAAACTCTATCAAATCGCTGGAGAATATGTAGGAAAAGACGATCCAGTAGGAATCGTCCGAGCTCAATCAGGATTACCTGCTGTTGGAGAAGTACTTGAAGCATTTTCGCTAGGTCACCTTGTTTCTGGCTGGATGAGAGGATCGCATAATGGGCCACTTATGCCTGTATCTGTAAAAGATGCACAGTGCACTCGTTTTGATGGACCTCCTCGTGTTACAGCATTGGGTTTTCAATTAAAAGAGGGAAAAATAACAGAACCAGTTGATCTATTTAATGATCCAGCATTTGATATAACTAGAAGAAAATCACAAGAGATAATGGAATATATGAGAAGACATGGACCATTTGAGCCACACAGATTACCAATGGAAGATATGGAATATACAACCCTTCCAAAAGTTATGAAAAAACTAGGTTCAAGATTTAATAAAATTAAATAGAATCCTTCTATTTTCTTTTTTTCATCTTTTTTGACTAAGATTTAAATAATATCAAATCATTAACAAATGTTAATTAATTTTATAAGTGGGGGTAAAAATGAAAATTAAAAATACAAAATATATAGTTTTACTGGTTTTATTAACGACTATTGTATTAGTTGCTTCTTCTACATTTGGATTTAGTATTAAAACAGAAAAAATTAATGATTCAGTTCATAATCAAATAGATCTACCATCATCATTTGATTTACGTGATGTTGAAGGAAATAACTATGTTACAAGTGTAAAAAGTCAAACAGGTGGAACATGTTGGACTCATGGTGTTATGGCTTCAATGGAAAGCAATCTTTTAATGACCGGTAATTGGGTTAATGCAGGAGAGAATGAGGAACCTAATCTAGCTGAGTATCACCTTGACTGGTGGAATGGTTTTAATGAATATAATAACGATGATGATCTTGGTGGTGAAGGTTTAACTGTACATATGGGTGGGGATTATCTTGTATCCTCTGCGTATCTTACAAGAGGTGAAGGAGCAGTTAGAGATATCGATGGGCAATCCTATAATTCACCTCCTTTAAGGACTGATCCAAGCTATCATTATTATTATCCAAGAGCTATCGAATGGTACGTCGCAGGTGAGGATCTATCAAATATTGATACAATTAAACAGGCAATAATTGATTATGGTGCAGTTGGAACTGCATTTTGTTATTCTGGAGCATTTTTAGAAAATCTTGTTCATTATCAACCACCAAGTAGCTCTAAACAACCGAATCATGCTGTTGCAATTATAGGATGGGATGATGAAAAATATACTCAAGCTCCTCAACGAGGTGCTTGGTTAGTTAAAAACAGCTAGGGTGAAGATTGGGGAAACGATGGCTATTTTTGGATTTCGTATTATGATAAGCATTGTTGTCAAAATCCAGAAATGGGAGCTATTTCTTTTCAAGATGTAGAGCCAGTTGCTTATGAAAATATCTATTATCATGATTATCATGGTTGGAGAGATACAAAAGAAGATAGTTCCACTGCATTCAATTCATTTGTTGCAACTGGTAATCAGCTATTAGAATCTGTTAGTTTTTACAATAACGCAGATGATATAACTTATACAATTAAAATTTATGATAGATTTAATAATGGAGAGTTAGAAGATGAATTATCTGTTAAATCTGGTTTTATAAAATATAAAGGATTTCACACTATTGACTTAGATACACCAGTTGGACTTGAAATAGGAGATGATTTTTACATCTATTTAGAGCTTTCTGACGGTGGCCAGCCATATGATAGAACTTCAGAGGTACCAGTTTTACTATCACTTAAAACCTTAAATGGCGTAACAGTAACATCTGCGTCAGAATCTGGTCAGAGTTTTTATCAAGAAGCTGGAAAATGGGAGGATCTATATGATTATGATGATACAGCTAACTTTTGTATTAAAGGATTAACAAATAATTGGAATCCTACAATACCTGATTTAGAAGTTGATGGTGAGTTGTTATTTGATAATGTAAAAGTAGGTTCAACAGTAAAAGGTAGTTTTACAGTTAAAAATATTGGCGAATCTCTTTCATGTCTTGACTGGGAGATAGCAGATTATCCAGAATGGGGAACCTGGAGTTTTTCTCCAAAAAAAGGAAATGATCTCAAACCAGTTGGAGAATATAATGT
>CAZVNH010000029.1:0-9013 GCA_964628575.1 uncultured Thermoplasmatales archaeon
CAATACAGATGCTGATCTGATAGGAATAACTTGTTATACAATGACTGCGCCACGTGTTTATCAAATTGCTGATGAGTTTCGTAAACGTGGTAAAAAGGTTGTTCTTGGTGGATATCATCCTACGGCATTACCTAATGAAGCTATTCAACATGCTGATAGCATAATTCTTGGTATGGCTGAATCTAGCTGGCCAAGGCTTCTTTCTGATTTTGAAAAAGGAAAAATGAAAAGAATTTATGAAAGAGATACAACATTTGACATGGCAAATATTCCTCCATTAAGAAGAGATTTAATAATTCATAATCCAATTCTTGGAGCTGTACAAACAACAAGAGGATGTGCAAATCGATGTGAATTTTGTGCAATTAGTAGCTTTTGTCAACATGGAGTTAAACAAAGACCAATAAAAAATGTTATTGAAGAAATCGAGCAAATGCCAAATAAGATGTTTGTAATTCATGACCCGCACCTAACAGTAAATAGAAAATATGCCAAAGAATTTTTTAGAGAACTTATCAGAAATAAAATAAATAAAACATGGGTATCAAATGGAACAACAAATGTGCTCCTAAATGTAGATGATGAATTTCTTGAGCTTGCAAGAAAATCAGGATGCGTTGAGTGGTTTGTTGGATTTGAATCTGTAAGTCAGGCTGCACTTAATGGAATTAAAAAGACGCATAACGTAGTTGATGATTTTGAAAGAATGATAAAAAGAGTACATAAATATGGAATGACGATACAAGGTGGTATTATATTTGGATTTGATGAAGACACACCCGATATATTTGATACCACTCTTCAAAAAATCTATGAACTTGGAATTGATGTTTTAGAAATTAATATATTAACACCATATCCTGGTACACCATTATATGATAGACTTGATAGAGCTGGAAGAATCTTTACAAAAGACTGGTCAAGATATAACCAAATAGATATCGTATTTGAACCGAAAAACATGACCGTAGAAGAACTACGTAATGGCACAAGAAAAGTTGCAAAAGAATTTTATTCATGGTCACAAATCATAAAAAGAAATACTAAAATATTTTCAACAGTCAGAAGACTTGGAGCATTATTACCTGCAGGGACAAACTACACCTTTAGGAAATATTACAAAGCAGATCTAAATATTTAAAAAAATATTAGTTTCTACAATTTTTAATCATATTTAAATAATAATATCAATAATACCAATAATGAAATGGTAGAAATAGAACCAGAAAATCCTTGGAAACCAGAAGATGAAGGAGACCATTATCCTATAATGAAAGAATGGTGGACCGTTGAAACAATTTTCAAAACAAAAGAGGACAATAGAAAATGGAATTTAATATCATCATTTTCTTATAAATATGATGAACAAACCTGTTTTTTTCAATATATTTTATTTGATATAGCATCAAAAAAATATGTTGCTTATAAAGATATTGATGACAAAATTGAAAAATTATCAACTTTAAAAAATAAAGTGGATTTAAAATATGAAAAATCGTTGATAAAAGGTTTATATCCTAATTACAAAATACATATTGAAGATCTAAAAAATCAATTGGTTGCAGACATTGATTATAAAGCAAAATCATTACCTCACTGGGTTGCACAAAATAAAACAAATGGATTTTTACCTATAGGATTTAACTATTATAGATATGGATTTTTACCTAATTGTGAATTAGTAGGAACACTTACATTCAAAGAAAAAAAATATGATATCGTTGGAAAAGGATATATTGAACATGCATATGGAAATTTCTCATATCAAAATCCTATTAAAAATATCTACAATTTTAAAAAAACGTTATCTCTTTATATAAAATTAGGAAAATGGTGGCTCTCAGAAAATAGAATTAAAATTCCTCAAAATATTAAATTCACTAGTGAAAATAATATATATGGTTACGATTGGGTTTGGGGAGTTTTTGATAATGATTGGAGTCTTTTTTTTGGAAACTCAATGTTCTGGATTAATAAAGGACCATCTTTCGGTGCATTATACCTTACTAAAGATGGAAGGAATTATCTTGAATTCTGCAATGTAAGATTCCATTATCTTGATTCAAATTATATAAAAGAATATGATATATATTATCCAAAAAACCTTGAGTTAATAGGAACATTAAATAATAAGAAAATTAAATTAAAGTTCATCAGTAAAACAGATAGCTATGAATATATAGATTCCTATGGAAATGATAATTTTTACAAAGCCTGGATCTTATGTGAACTGCCTGGTATAATGGACGGGTATTATGAAGATGAAAAAGGTAAAATAAAACTTACTGGAGACTGTAAAATTGTACCATTAAGAGTTCCATCAACCATTGGTCATAATTCACTATATTTTAAATTTTTAAAACCACCAAAAGGAGTTGGTATCGATATCGATCTTGATTCTCATTATCTAAAAAAACTTATTAAAACCAAAATTCAACTAGCACCTAAACCGAAGATATCATTTAATATTAAAAAGTATAAAAAATAAACTTTTTTTAATTGTATACTTATAAAAATTTAAATCTAATTATCTTTATACTCAGTGGAAATGAACAGAAATCAACAAGCAGTGAATCCTTGGAAACCTGATGATGAAAAAGAACATCCATATGCTCCAATTGAATGGTGGTCAACCGAAGCAATACTAAAAACAGAAAAAGGTAAGGAATTGCATTTCAAAGGAACATTTACCGAGTGGTATGAAAACAAAGGGAAAAAAATTGGAAAAATATATCGAACTGTCCTTTTTGATTGTGAAACTGAAGAATGTTATGATTATTCTATTAGAAATGATAAAAAAAGATTTAATTCATCAAAAGACTCTTTTGAATTAATACATGAAAATTCTTTTATGAAAGGTCTATGGCCAGACTATGAAATGAAGTATAGCAATCCAAGAGATAATATTTTGTCCCATCTATTTTATCATGCTGAAGTATACCCCCATACTGTTGCAAGAGATATAACTAATGGATATCTTCCAATGGGATTTGGAGTATACAAATACGGATATCTCCCGAGAATAGCAGTAAAAGGCAGTATCATTGTAAAAGATAAAAAATACAATGTAAACGGTACTGGTTACTTAGAGCATGTTTGGGGTAGTTTTTCATATGACAATCCTTTTGCCAAAGATTCAGATTTTAGAAAAATTATTTCAACATATATCAAACTTGGAGGTTGGTGGATAAAAAACCATAAGCCAATACTACCTAAGTCATTGATTTTTTCCTCTGAAAACAATCCATTTGGATATGACTGGTTATGGGGATATTTTGATAATGGATGGACTGTTTTTTATGGAAACTCCCTTTTTTATATAATGGAAGGACCAGCATTTGGGTCATTAATTATTTCTAAAGATGGGAAAAACTACATTGAATTTGCAAATATTCACTATAATTACAATAAAATAGAATATGTAAAGGAATACGATTTTTATTATCCTGCCGAATTTGAAATAATAGCAAAAAAAGGGAAAGAAAAAATAAAATTGGTTTTTAAAAATCTAAAAAAATATCATGAATTTGTTAATCCTTTTCCTTGGGCTAAACACTGGTGGACCGGTTTTGCAATATATGAAGCACCAGGTAGCATTGAAGGATATTATACCGATGGAAAAACAAAAACAAAACTGTCAGGGATTTGTAGATTAGAACCAGAAAGACAAATATCAAAGAACGGTCATAATTCCTTGAAAATTAATATCACATTACCACCCAGAGGTTTTGGAATTAAAACCAAATTGAATTCCCATTTTCTTAAAAAAAGGATTAATGCAAATATACAACTTGCTCCACGTCCTAAAATCAAATTTTCATTGAAAAAAATATCTGAGAATGATTTCGGCAGCACAGAAGATTCAATGTTTTAGATGATAATCAATTTTTCATGATAAGAATTGATTCCTGAGTTAGCAATGATCTAATTTTATCAATGCCATACTTTTCAATGATATCATCTATATAATTATTACTTTCAGTTATTGGTCTTCTTAAAATTATCTTGGTTCCTTTTTCTTCAGATTCAAAAACATGTTTCAAGACAAGGTCTTGCCTTTTTATTCCATATGAAAGAATTATTACATTAAAAGATGAAATATCAAAATTTTTTCCATCACCAACCTTTATTAGGATTTTGTTACTTTTTTTTAGTTTTTTTAGAAAATCAGATGCTTTATCAACAACATTCTGATGAATATCAATTCCAACTATGGATGTATCTAACTCATTAGTAAGAATTATAGATGTATAAGGGATAGCTCCACAACCTATATGTAAAATTTTATCTTGTTTTTTTAATCCTGCCATTTGAATTTCTTTTTTGACAGAGGGTTTATGAAATTTTAGATATAAAATAGCAAAAAAAGATATATTTATAGATATTATTTCATATATATAATATAATTTATCTAAGATTTTTTTGAGCATTACCTCAGTCTCTTGTGAAAAGAAAGATATTCTAATACAAAAATTTAGCTAAAAAAAACATATTTTTCATAATGTGTAGAGTCAGCACATATGTCTAATCTTTTTTAGTTATCATAAACATTAATATGATAACAACAGAAAGGATATATGATCTGTCTTAACACAACATATTTTTTATAAATTATCAGAAGTAAATGAAAAATATTAATACATCCTATCTTATTAATTAATATCGGTGGAACTTTGAAGGAAAGCATACTAAAAATTGACAAAGTGAAACAGTACTATGATAAAATCTGGTCAGAGACATTAAGAGCGAATGCAACAGATGATCAACTACTAGAAGGTTTTCATTATGGTTTCTTTGAAAAAGGTATAAAATCAATATCTGAAGCAATAGAAAATATGAACAATTATGTAGATAGATTAATTGATTTTAAAGAAAATAAGAGTTTGAATATTTTAGATGTGGGTTGTGGAGTTGGAAGCACATCGATTTATTTAGCTCAAAAATATCCGCAATCAAATTTTTTTGGGGTATCAATAGGCCAGAATGAAATAAATTTTGCAAAAAAATTATCACAAGATAAAAACCTTAAGAATATATCCTTTATACAAGGTGATTTTTCAAATACAAATTATCCAGATAATTCTTTTGATGTAGTTTTTGCTTTGGAATCCATGAGTTACGCTGATGATAAAGAAATTTTTATAAAAGAAATGAATAGGATTTTAAAACCAAGTGGAAAACTGGTAATAATAGATGGATTTATAAAGAAAATACCTGAAGATTGTATCATGAAAAAAATCCTTAACGCACAATATGGAGCTAGAGGATCACCAGAATTAATAAGTTTAGACATCCTATTTAAACATCTTAAGAATAGTGGATTTATCGAAGTAACAATGAATAATATTTCAAAAAACATAAAAAAACACTTCGTATATATTTTTTTTAATAGTATACCAGGAATATTACCAATTTTATTTCTAGGGAAAATAAAACCTAAGAAAGAAACACAACAACAAAAATATCGATATGAATCTATGTTAATTTTTTTCGATTGCTTTTTTGATATAACAAAAATTGTTTCATTCAACTCAATAACTGCAAAAAAATCTTTTTGATAAAGAATAAAATCAAAGAAAAGATTTTTATATCTATGGCCTAATCTAAAAATATGAACAAAAATATACTTTCTATACTAGATACAAAAGATGAAACTGAAAATATAATTGATCTCGGGATTAAACTAAAAAGTGATTATAAAAATAAAAAAGATATAAGACTTATTAGTGGTAAAAGACTTGCCTTAATTTTTGAAAGAGCGTCTATTCGAACCCGTGTTAGTTTTGAATTTGGTATACAAATGCTTGGAGGATATGCAATTTTTTTAAATAAAAATGATATTAAAATTGGAGAAAGAGAAAGTGTTGAAGATATAGCTTTAGTTCTATCTAGATATTGTGATATAATAATGTATAGAGCTTTAAAAAAAGATGATTTACATAAACTTGCAAAATATGCAACTGTCCCTGTTATTAATGGTCTTGATATCGATGAACATCCATGTCAAATTCTTGCAGATTTAATGACAATTAAAGAACATAAAAAACAGCTGAAAGATTTGAAATTTGTGTTTATCGGAGATGGTAATGATAACTTAACTCATTCATATATGCTAGGTTGTACTCTTGTTGGAATGAATGTATCAGTTATCTCTCATAGGAATCATTGGCCATCTCAATCATTTATTAATAAAGCAAATGAAATTGCAAAAGTAAATAATGTAAATGTTATAGTTACTGATGATATAACTGAGATTAAGGATGCAGATGTAGTTGCAACAGATACATGGGTTTCTTTATGGTATGAAAATCAAAGAAATCAGATAATGCAAGATTTAAAAGATTATACTATAACAGAAGATATCATGAAAATGGCAAAACCTGATGCAATATTTATGCATTGTATGCCAATATATTATGGTGAAGAAGTAGAATATAATATTGCACATGGTCCGAATTCTGTTATAATAGACGAAGCAGAAAATCGAATGTGGGCAGAGATGGCATTAATGGTTAAACTATTAACATAAAAACATATTTTTATTTTATTTTTTTTGCAATTATATAATAATATCTTAATTTAAGATTGAAACCCATTAACATAATTTTTATATATGATTTTATTAAAATTAAAAAATTTGTAAAAATTGATTTTTTTCTATATTCTGGCTTGTTAAATCCAGTTTCAGGAATTAATTCTGAATAAGAGTTCTGTATCACATATTTTAATATATCCTTAACTTTGATATTTTTTGATTCTATCAAATCTTTAATCTCAATTATTTCAAAACCTTGTTTTTCCATTAATTTTGGGAAACTATCAACAAACATTTCTGATCCGAAATTAGCATTAAATATTTTTTTTCTTATAAATTTATACAATGGATATATAACTGTTTTTTTATGTAAAAAATCAAATATTGTAATAGTTCCATTTTGTTTTAAGATCCTATTCATTTCTTTAAGCATTATTTCTTTGTTTTCTGCATAAGCAACAGATTCAATTGCAATGATTCTATCAAAATAATTTTCTTTAAAATTTGTATTAATATAAGATTGTTGTGTTATATTTATTTGTGGTAAATTGTATTGTTTTTTTAATTCCTCGGCATATTTTATCTCATTTTCTGCAAGAGTAATACCATAATATTGAATATCTGGATATCTTTGTGCAAAGTATATGAGTGCTCCACCTATTCCACATCCTGCATCTAATATTTTGAAGTCAGGTTTTTCGTCCAGTTTAATCAATCTCATTACATAATCATATATGTTTATCATTGCTTGTTTACTAGTTTTTATTCCTCTTTTTTTCTCATATAATGCAAAATGCCATCCTTGTATAAGGTCTTCATTACTTCTAGTAATATTCTTGTATTTTTTGTTCAAGTGGTTTTTGTTTTTTCATCTATATCAATATTTTTCTTATCATTATTATAATTTTAAATGTTTTATTAAAAATAATGATAGATTATTAGCTGTATAAAAATATCTAAAAAGATTAAATTATAAGATATTAACAAATAATCAAAGCCTTTTCTTCCTACAATTGAGCTAAGATTTTTCATTTCATAAGTTTTAACCTTTATTAATTTATAAGACCAAGAAAGCATATAAATCCAGATTATTATAAAAGGTATAAGAAACACATAAGATAAAATAGTTCTATAAAAAAGGATAAAACCAAGTAACCCTGAAATAAAAAACATAACAAAGGATATCTTTGCAGCTGTTTTTTCACCAAATGATGTTGCATATGTTCTAACACCAATCTTTTTATCACCTTCCACATCATGAATTCCTTCTGGTAAATCATGAGCATCATCAGCAAAATATGTAAATAAAACAAGTATAATCATATTTTGGAAATCATAGCTGCTTAGTGATATATATCCAAGAATAGGAAGATCTGCTGTAATACTTCCTTTATTTGATAAAGCAGTCCATATTGCAAAATATCCAAATACTGCTACTGCAAGCCATTGTACAGGAGTGAAAATTTCAGAATAAGCAGGAATCTTAATTCTTTTTTTCAAAAATTTATTATGAAATGTTACAAATAAAGCTGTCATTCCTACAATAAAAAGACACCAAACACTTACAAGAATTGCAAAAATAAATGTTAGAGCTGAAAAAATTAGTGCAACAGTAAAAAATTTTGATTTTGTAATAGTTCCTTTAGGAACTGGTCTATCAGGATGAGCGATTTTATCAATATCTACATCAGTTATATCATTCCAGATTAATGCAGCAAAAAAACCAGAATAAAGCGTAAATATACTAAAGAAAATAATTTTAATTATTTCAGAATTATATGAATGAATTCCATATGCAAGCATTGGTACACTTGCATACATAAAAACATAACTTATAAGTTCATATAAAGGAAAGGGACGCCATCGAATAAGAAAATTTATTGGTCTAACGAAGAAATTATTATTTTTTTGTTTCATTGCCCATCATCGGTAATAAATATTTTTTAATAAATGCATGGATTTAAAAACATGTTATTGATATATGATTATTAACATTACCGATAATTTATGTAAGACATTAGGTGGGATAAAAAATGAAAAAAATAATGGTTGTAGATAATGAACCAGATATTGTTGACCTAACAAGAACAGTTCTTGAACTTGGAGGATATAATGTTGTAACTGCTCATAGTGGCGAGGAATGCTTAAGACTTCTTGAAAAAGAAAAAGTTGACCTGGTTCTTCTTGATATAATGATGCCTGGAATGAGCGGCTGGGATGTATTTAATAGAATCAATAAAAAAACAAAAGAAGTAAAAGTAGCATTCATGAGTGTTTTAGAAATATCTGATAAAAGAAAACAGGTGTTAATAGAAGAAGGTTTAGCAGATTATATAATGAAACCTTTTGATAAAGATACACTACTTAATAGAATAGATAAAATTTTACAACAATCTGAAGAAAAAACAGAAGAAAAGGTAGAAAATGTCTAAAAAAGTAATGGTTGTTGATGACGAACCTGATATCCTACTTACTGTT